>CATXZX010000207.1 GCA_958404085.1 uncultured Prevotellaceae bacterium
GCTTGATGTCCAGTTGAGTACCTTTTGTGCGGGCCTGGAATATAAAATCGAATATCATCCGGTTGACACCGGTGTGTATGCCCGGATTTACGAAGACCGTTCTGTGTCCGTTTATACGATACCGCTCCGGCATCGCATCCCCTGCTGTGGCTACCTGTTCCGCGAGGCAGCTCCGCTTCCGCATATCCGGCGCGACATGATCGATTACCTGAAAATTCCGCATTATGCGATCCAAAGCATCAAGGAGGGGGCCGATTGGGTGACGGCGGAGGGGGAGGTCGTTCCCAATGGGCGGCTGACATTTCCGAGTTATGAGCCGCGCAGTTATGCCTATTGTTCCGATACACGCTATTCGCCCTCAATAGTGTCCTATCTGAAGGACGTTACCTTGTTGTTCCACGAAGCTACTTTCGAGAGCGGGCAGATAAAGCGGGCCGAGGAGACACACCATAGTACGGCCGCGCAAGCGGCGGCAATAGCCCGCGAATGCGGAGCCGGCCGTTTGCTCATCGGGCATTATTCGGCGCGGTACAATTCGGAAGACGGACTGTTGAGGGAGGCTCGTGCTGTCTTTCCGAACACAATCCTGTCGTACGAAAACCAGGTTATATCTCTTTGAGCATAGGGTATGGACCAAAAAATAGAACACGAAAAGCGGGTCGTCGCACAAATGATAGACCTGTACTGCAGAAAAAAGGAGCGCAATCGGACTTTATGTGCAGATTGCCGGGAATTGAGGGACTATGCGTGGAAAAGACTGGACAACTGTCGTTTCGGGAACCGTAAGGGGAGTTGCCGTCATTGTAAGATTCATTGTTACCGCCCGGATATGCGTGCCCGTATCAGGGAAGTGATGCGTTATGCCGGTCCGCGGATGATGTGGTATGATACAGTTGCGGTATTCCGCCATCTTTATAGCGATTTGCGGGCACAAATACAAAAGCGGATGTCCGGTTGACCGTATCCGAACGGGATAAAACGGAATTCCGGTATATAGAAAGAGGGCTACAACCATTTGGCTATAGCCCTCTTTTGCGCCTTGATGTTATCGGTGCAAATCTCTATTTACTCTGTAACGTATCGTTATGCTTCAGCCTGAGGTTCAACCGATACGACACTGCGGTCGCGGTTACCTCTCTTGAAGGTTACAATACCGTCCGTCAATGCGTAGAGCGTGTGGTCGCTTCCCATACCGACATTTTTGCCCGGATAGTGAACCGTACCACGCTGGCGGACGATGATATTACCGGCAATACAAGATTGCCCGCCCCAAATTTTAACACCTAATCTTTGCGAAGCCGATTCACGGCCGTTCTTTGAACTACCAACACCTTTCTTATGTGCCATTTTCTCTAGTTTTAAATAGATTAAGCTTAATGGATAGATTAAGCAATAACTTGTTTGATTATTAATTCAGTGAACTGTTGGCGATGACCGTTGCGTTTGCGCTCATCTTTGCGACGCTTCATGTGGAATACGATGACCTTGTCACCTTTTACCAGCGGAGAAGCAACCTCGCATACAACCTTTGCGCCCTCGATAGTGGGGACACCTACTTTAACATCACCATTGTTGTCGACCAACAATACCTTTTCAAACTCAACAGCCTGACCACTCTCGGCATTGCGGATGTGGTGTACAAACAGTTTTTTGCCTTCTTCAGCTTTAAACTGCTGACCGTTAATTTCTACAATTGCGTACATTTTAATTAATTAAACGGGTTTTTCCAAGAGGCGTACTTCATTCTCTTTTGTTTCGAAGCAACTTCTTTTGCCCCATGGACTCAAATCAGGCGCAAAAATACGCATATTATGTCATTAGACCAAATATTTATCTCTTTTTCTGAGGGAATGTTCTCGTTTTTTACGTTTGTCGGGGCTGACCGGGGCGTTTGGAATCTGAAATCCGGGCCTCCTGATTTGATTTTGGTGGCCCGGAATTCAAAAAATCAGGCCCGGACGCTGATAAATAAAAAAGGGGGATTCCGAGATAATAGCAATGAATTTTGTATTTTTGCCGTCGACTATAAATTTTTCGTATGCGTATCGATATTATTACCGTATTGCCCGAAATGTTGGAGGGGTTTGTCAATCAGTCTATTGTTGCGAGGGCTCAGAAAAAGGGGCTTGTGGAAATTTATATCCATAACTTACGCGATTATACAACGGATAAACACAAACGGGTCGACGATTATCCGTTCGGGGGCTTTGCCGGAATGGTCATGCAGTGTCAGCCTATTGATGATTGCATCGCACACCTGACATCGCAGCGCGATTATGATGAGATTATTTTCACGACTCCCGATGGAGAACAGTTTGACCAACCTATGGCAAATACGCTCTCGCTTTCTAAGAATCTGATTATTCTGTGCGGGCATTACAAGGGTATAGATTATCGGATACGCGAGCATCTTATAACGAAGGAAGTCAGCATCGGCGACTATGTGTTGACTGGTGGAGAACTGGCTGCGGCTGTAATGACTGATGCTATCGTAAGGATTGTACCGGGTGTTATCGGGGACGAACAGAGTGCTTTGTCCGATTCTTTTCAGGATAAATTGTTGGCAGCGCCTGTCTATACGCGTCCGGCCGATTACAAGGGATGGAAGGTTCCTGATATTCTGTTGAGCGGCCACGATGCCAAGATTAAGGAATGGGAACTGGCCCAGTCTCTCGAACGAACCCGGAAATTGCGTCCGGATCTTTTGTCGGATGATGCAGCGGAGTGATTGTAACGATTTTTTCTATCTATTATATGTTTACAGAAGAGCAAAAAAGAAAATCTTACGAAAGACTTCTTTCGGAAGTTCGAAGTCTGACAGAGGGTGAGTCTGACTTGATAGCAAATATGGCAAATGTTGCCGCGGAACTGCATGCGACTTTCGGTTTCTGGTGGACTGGTTTTTATCGGGTGGCTGGTGATCAGCTTGTCTTAGGACCTTTTCAGGGGCCTGTTGCGTGTACAAGGATTGCAATCGGGCGCGGAGTGTGCGGAACTGCGTGGAAAAATAAGCAGACCCTGATTGTACCCGATGTCGAAAAATTTCCAGGCCACATTGCATGCTCTTCTTTTTCACGTAGCGAGATTGTTGTTCCTCTTTTGGATGCGGAAAACGAAGTTTATGGCGTGTTGGATATAGACAGTAAGGAATTGGCTGATTTTGACGGGACAGATCGGTATTATCTTGAAAAAATAGCGTTGTGCCTGAGGCCTGAAGCAAGTAGTTGTGTGTAATAATCCTCACGTACGTTTTTTCCGTTTTTAAATTAACGATTATGCCCGAAAAAAGAAAACCTATACGTAAACCCAAAGCGTCGGTTCCCCAAGAGGATAACTACGGACATTTGCAACCGCAAGCTCCGGAGCTGGAACAGGCCGTGTTGGGAGCTATGATGATAGAACAGGACGCGTATTCGCTTGTCAGCGAGATATTACGTCCGGAAAGTTTTTATGAACATCGGAATCAACTGATATACGAAGCCATACGTTCATTGAACCTGGAACAACGCCCCGTCGACATACTGACAGTCACTGAGAAACTGCGGAATATGGGTAAACTGGAGGATGCGGGAGGACCGTACTACGTTACTCAGTTAAGCAGCCAGGTAGCATCGTCGGCACACATCGAATACCATGCGCGTATCATCGCACAGAAATACTTGGCGCGTGAGTTGATTACCTATACCAGTAACATTCAGACCAAAGCGTTCGATGCGACACAAGATGTCGAGGACCTGATGCAGGAGGCCGAAGGCAGTTTGTTCGAGATATCGCAGCAGAACCTTAAAAAAGATTATACGCAAATAGACCCGGTCATCAAGGAAGCCTACGACATGTTGCAGAAAGCTGCGGCCCGAAGCGACGGATTGAGCGGTCTGCCCAGTGGATTTCATGAATTGGACAAAATGACAAGCGGCTGGCAAAACTCGGACCTTGTCATTCTGGCGGCACGTCCGGCCATGGGTAAAACGGCATTTGCCCTTTCGATGGCCAAGAATATAGCAGTAGACCAGAAAATTCCGGTAGCTTTTTTTTCGCTTGAGATGTCGAATGTGCAATTGGTGAACCGTCTGATTGTAAACGTATGCGAGATTACCGGCGAGAAGATTAAAAGTGGACAATTGGCTCCTTATGAATGGGGACAGTTGGATTACAAGATCAGGGATCTGCGCGGTGCGCCCCTATATGTGGACGATACACCATCGCTTTCTATTTTTGAACTGCGGACAAAGGCACGTCGCCTTGTACGCGAACATGGTGTCAAGGTAATCATGATAGACTACCTGCAGTTGATGAACGCCAGCGGCATGAGTTTCGGAAGCCGGCAGGAAGAAGTGAGTACAGTAAGCCGGTCGCTGAAGGGATTGGCCAAAGAACTGAATATTCCGATTTTGGCATTGAGTCAATTGAACCGTGGTGTCGAAAACCGCGAAGGTCGGGAGGGGAAACGTCCTCAATTAAGTGACTTGCGCGAGTCGGGAGCTATCGAACAGGACGCCGATATGGTAGCTGAACGAGATGTTACGGAACTCGATGTTTTCGTTCAGTTCGTGGATGGGA
>CATXZX010000208.1 GCA_958404085.1 uncultured Prevotellaceae bacterium
TCCCTGGAACTGCGGACCGTAGCAGTACTGAGTTTCAGGAATCCACGACATACGTGCCAGATAGTTTTGGGGGATGTAGACGTATTTGGACGCACTTTGCGAAGGTCTTCTGATACCGTTTGTAATGAATTCGGGGAAGAGCGAGCTGACATCCCAGCGCAGGCGTTCGTTGAGTACCACGTTGGGTACGTCCCAGTCGTAGTAGAGTACGTCGTCAAGGTAGTAGAAGAAACCGTTCAACGCGTCGTTCTTGATCATGCCGGGCGATTTGACCAGAATGCCTTCGTCGCCTACTGATATTTCGCTGAAGTCCTCCAGATTGTATTCCTGTACGTAGCGGTTAATCCGGACACCACCGGTCGTGGCACCGTCGGTGAACTTCAGGAGTCTGCGGTATTGATTCTCATTCTGCGACATGGTTTCGTAATACTCGAAGCAGTTGATGCTCTTGGAGTCGGGATAGTTCCAGGCATATCCCAGTTCCACGTAGTGGACGACTATTTTGTCGTATGTCATGGCCTCGGGCAGCAGGTGGTAAGAGACGAACTGGTTGACGATGTTGTCCTTGTCCGTGAGGCCGGCGTCCGGGTCGTCCGCATAGATGCCTTCATATTCCCCGTGGGCGGAGACTTCGGCATTCCGCTTTGTACGCAGTTTGTTTGTGATGTCGTTCAGGAGGGTCGGCCAGTTGGTAATTTCACCGTTCTCGTAAACGGGCATTTCCGAAATCCATCCTTTCTGGTAGAGCAGGGTGTCCGATTCCACGAATACGGTATATCCGCTGTTGCGTTTGGCCGGTGCGGTGATTCTGTCACCGCTGTCCGAACGTGTTACGATCATGGGTTGCAGTTTTTCGTATTCGATGTCGCGGAATTCAAGGAGTTTGTTGTCCCATCCGGTCTCTTTGAGCAGTTTGCTGAACACGCGCAGGTCGCCGGTCTGGTCGATGAGTGTGGGGATGAAAGCCGTCGAGGGCGAAAGAACCCTGTCTACACCGTGTACGACGCCGTTCTCCACTTCGTTGTCGGGCATGATGATCTGCGACATGGCGTTGAGGATGATGGCCGCCTTGTTGTTCCGTGTTTCGTATGACAGTGTGACGTAACGGTCCTCCATGGTTTTCTTTTCCAGCGAGGTACCCGAGAAATTGCGGGTGAAGTAGGCCTCCTCCACATCGTTGTCGATGATGCAGTTCTTGGCAATGCGCGACGCCGTGGAGTCGGGGATGTTCTGGAGGTCGTAGTTCGTGGTGTTGTACATGGAGTCCAGATAAATCTGTATGGCCTCGTTTGTCGGGGCGAAGCACGTGTAGTTGCCTCGGGCCGAAAGCATGGCACTTAATGTAGATTCCGATTTGTCGCTGAGCTTGACTTTCTGGAGAATGTAGCTGAAACTGCTGAACTCCGGTGTCTTTTCCAGGAATGACGTGACTGTGTTTCCGGTGAAGGAGTACATGTTGGATTCATCCACTTCGTCGGAACAACTGCATATACCTCCCACCATTACGGCCGAAAAGGTACATGCAACCGCCCATCGCAGGATGGTTTTGTCTGTTTTCTTTTTAGCAATCATATTTTTATAGTCGTTAGTTTTGTTATGTGTTATTTGTCCGGTTCGTATCTGCCTGTATCCCGGATTTTAATCCGGAGTTTCGGCAATGAAAAAGTATATAAATGATTAATCACTGCAAAATTAAGCGTTTTATGGTGTATATACAAATCTTTGTATCAGTTATTTTTTGTTTTTTGAAGTTGGAAAGGCTCGTGGATAGGAGTAAAATCCGGTTCGGACGCAGTTCATAGATTTTCCGGGCCGGATAATTTGAATTAGAAGGCCTGAAATTCAAATTATCTGGCCCGGAGTTATAGTTTGCGACGGTTACAATAGAAGAAGGCCGTACCGTAAATCTTAATCCTTTGATGATTTTACGGTGCAAAGATAGAGGAAGGCAGGGAGAGGGGCATACGATAAATGCGGTCGGTCTTGTCTTTATTTCGGTAAGCGTCCGTTGAGGGAGAAAACGGAAGGGACTTGTTTGAAAAAAGTACCCAGCAAAATGAAAATGCAAGGCCCGTATGTTGTCCGGCCGCACGCTCGTCGGATAAAGTGCAGGGCCGACTGGGGCGCGGATGGGGTAGAACGAGGCATCGATGCCTCGTCGAACTGACAAAAAGAAAGTTTTTTCGCGATTTTACTATCAAAATGCTGGTAATGTTTGTTTCGTATCAGACTTTTTGTAATTTTGCACTTGATTATAAGAGCATGTAGTCAAATTAATTAAATATTTTGAAGCACAATGAAAGCGAAGGATTTTCTAGACACGCTGAAAAGACGTTTCCCGAATGAGCCCGAATACCATCAGGCTGTATCGGAAGTGTTGTCGACAATTGAGGATGTATACAACGAGCATCCCGAATTTGAAAAAGCGAACCTGATAGAGCGTTTGTGTATTCCCGATCGGATTTTTTCTTTTCGTGTGACTTGGGTCGATGATAAAGGTAATGTCCAGACCAACATGGGTTATCGCATCCAGCACAACAACGCCATCGGACCGTACAAAGGCGGTGTCCGTTTCCATGCATCCGTCAACCAGTCGATTCTGAAGTTCCTGGCTTTTGAACAGACATTCAAGAATTCTCTGACAACGTTGCCCATGGGCGGCGGAAAAGGTGGTTCGGACTTTAGCCCCCGTGGAAAATCGAATGCGGAAATCATGCGTTTCTGCCAGGCCTTTGTGACGGAATTGTGGCGTCACATCGGTCCGGATACGGATGTTCCAGCCGGTGATATCGGTGTAGGCGGTCGCGAAGTGGGTTATATGTATGGCATGTACAAAAAACTGGCCCGCGAGAATACCGGAACTTTTACAGGTAAAGGTATCGAGTTCGGCGGTTCGCTGGTACGTCCCGAAGCTACGGGTTACGGAAACGTTTATTTCCTGCTCCACATGTTGAAAACCCGCGGTATAGATTTGGCCGGCAAGGTAGTAGCCGTGTCGGGATCGGGCAACGTGGCTCAGTATACGGTTGAAAAACTGATAGCATTGGGAGCCAAAGTCGTTACAATGTCGGATTCGGACGGTTATATCTACGATCCGGACGGTATCGACCGCGAGAAGTTAGATTACATCATGGAACTGAAGAACCTGTACCGTGGCCGCATTCGCGAGTATGCCGAGAAATATGGTGTCAAGTACGTGGCAGGCGGACGTCCTTGGGGCGAGAAATGTGATATAGCCATGCCCAGTGCGACGCAGAACGAACTGAACGGCGACGATGCCGATATGTTGCTGGCTAATGGCTGTATAGCCGTTTCGGAAGGTGCGAACATGCCTTCTACCCCCGAGGCCGTCGATAAGTTCCTGGCTGCAAAAATCCTGTACGCTCCGGGAAAGGCTGCCAATGCGGGCGGCGTATCGGTTTCCGGTCTTGAGATGACCCAGAATGCCCAGAAGTTGAGTTGGAGCAGCGAAGAGGTAGACCGGAAACTGCAGGGTATCATGCAGGATATCCATGAGCAGTGCGTGAAGTACGGAAAACAGGATGACGGCTTCGTCAATTATGTGAAAGGTGCGAACATTGCCGGCTTCATGAAGGTGGCGCGTGCGATGATGGCCCAGGGTATACTGTAATATACCGGTAAACAAAAATAATCGGAACAAGGATGCTGCATGCGGATTGGAAGCGCAGCATCCTTGTTCCTTTCTTTATTCTCAGAAACAGTATGCTCTCTAACTTTTTCCGCTGTTTTAAGAATATCAGGACGTAATTTTTTACTATTACATATCCCTTTCCGGTTTGTACTTCTATATTCTTGTCGGATTTATCGTCCGAAAATCGACCATTTGGGGAGAAGTATACAAATCGGTCGCCTGAATTGTATTCGATTCCCTAAGACAAAAAACAGGAACTGTGCCGTAAAATTTAATTACGACACAGTTCTATGTGGGTGAATTGCAGTTTGGTTGTCTGCAATTAGCCTTTATTAAGCCAATTTGCGCGCTCCGTCGCCAATTACAACGTCAATAATGATAGGTTCTTTACCGAACTTTTCTTTGTAACTCTTCTTGACTGTTGCGATGAAGTTGTCGTACAAATCTTCGCTGACCAGGTTGATGGTACATCCTCCGAAGCCGCCTCCCATGATACGGGAACCGGTTACGCCGCAAGAGTGGGCAACCTCGTTGAGGAAGTCCAATTCGGGGCACGATACTTCATACTCTTTGCTGAGGCCGTAGTGGGTCTCGTACATTTTCTTGCCGACGGTCTCATAGTCGCCTTCTTCAAGGGCAACACAGACTTCCAGCACGCGGTATTTCTCGCCAACTACGTATTTTGCACGCAAGATGTCTTCTTCCGAAACCACGTTTTTCACTTCTTCGAGCATGTCGTAGGTGGCATCGCGCAACGAGTCGACATCGGGGTGAATCTTCTTGATAGCTGCAGCTACGTTCTCGCAACTCTTGCGGCGGTCGTTGTAGGCCGAAGACGCCAATTCGTGTTTAACGCAGGAGTTGATAAGTACGAGTTTGTAACCTTTGGGATCGAAGGGGAAGTATT
>CATXZX010000209.1 GCA_958404085.1 uncultured Prevotellaceae bacterium
GTTGCACTTGTCCTTGTGTAAATAAAAAGAATGTGATAAGTTTTTATATGTGTTAGAAAAAAGAAAATTAGGTATGGCAACGAAAAGGTTTCACCGTTATTTCCCGACCGAGGGATATGCTCTTTATTGGATTTTGCTCGTTTATCTGGTCGTAGCTTATTTTTATCCGGTAGTGGGATTTCTGGCCCTTGTATGTATGATTGCCCCCGTGGCTTTTGCCGTTAGGCGGGGGCGTTGGTGGTGTGGCAATGCGTGTCCGCGTGGTAGTTTCTATGATCGTGTGTTGGCCAAGTATTCGCCTCATCGTCCGATTCCGTCTTTTGTCCGGACGTTCGGATTCAGGCTGTTCATGGTTCTTTTCATCTTTACGATGTTTGGTGTGCAGATGTATTTTGCATGGGGTGACTGGAATGCGATGGGACGTGTATTTTGGATTATTATTCTGATGACGACACTGGTAGGTATACTGCTTTCGTTTGTGTATGCGCCCCGTACGTGGTGTTCGTTTTGCCCGATGGGTACGCTTTCGTCGTGGGTCACACCTAAAAATGTGCCGTTGCCTGACGGCTTTACCAATATTCATGTGGCGGAACGATGCCAGATGAAGTGCAAAAGTTGTGCCCGTGTATGTCCGATGCAACTGACTCCGTACGACTGCCGGGGAGCTGCGGAAGGTTATCTGCACGCCGATTGTATAAAATGTGGGAAATGTGTTGCGGCATGTCCCATACATATTATGGAACTGAAGCATAAGGATGGCAGTCGGTAGCGGGTGCGGTTGTTTCAGTCTGGTGGTACGGACGAAAGGCGTGTGATAAAAAACTCTGGATACGTGCGACGATTGTTAGGTTAAAGATGTATTTTTGCACGTATCGGAAAATACAATGACAATGAAAGTAACGATTATAGGTGCCGGAAATATGGGTGGCGCCATGGTACGCGGCCTGATGCGCGGAGCGAACAGCCAGAATTGGGAGATAGCCGCATCCAATCCGCATGAAAACAAATTGAGTCTGTTGCAGACGGAATGGCCGCAACTGCATACGTATACGAATAATTGGGAGGCATCGCTCGATGCGGATGTCGTGATTTTGGCTGTTGAGCCGTCGCGCATATCCGAGGTAATAGACCAGATAGCTCCCGAGGCGGAACAATTGGTCGTTTCGGTAGCGGCTGGTGTTAGTCTGGATTGTCTGGAAGAATATCTTGGTTCCGAACGTCCTTTGTTCAGAGCGATTCCCAATACGCCGGTATCGGTAGGCGAGGGCATGACGCTCTTGTCATCGCGTCGCGCCTCGGCCGATGACGAACGGCTGGTTCAAAGCGTCTTCCGCGAGATGGGGTTGGCCGTATTCCTTCCTGAAGAACAACTGGAGGCAGGGATGATGCTGACCTCATGTGGAGTGGCATACGCTTTGAAATATGTGCAGGCGTCTATGCAAGGAGGTGTGGAACTCGGTTTGCCGGTACAGGTGGCCATGCGTATGGTGGCACAGACTTTGATAGGGACCGGGCGTTTGTTGTTGGATGACGATACGCATCCGTCGCTCGAGATAGACCGGGTGACGACTCCTGGCGGAATAACGATCCGCGGTATCAACGAATTGGAGAGTTCAGGCTTTGTCTCGGCTGTAGTGCGGGCATTGAAAGTGAGAAAACGCTTTGCCGGAAATAAAGATTGAGCGGACAAAACGTCTCAAATACACAATGACATGTTCTTACTTTAGAGAGTTTATTCGGAGAAAGGGATGAATGCTTTTTTAATGTTGCTTACGCTGGCTGGGTATTTCGGCCTGCTGTTGGTTGTGTCTCGCTGTGTGGGGCGGAAGGCCGATAATGATACGTTTTTTAGAGGAAACCGTTCTTCTCCTTGGTATCTGGTTGCGTTCGGCATGATTGGGGCTTCGCTTTCGGGAGTAAGTTTCGTATCGGTTCCCGGCATGGTGAATGTTGTCGGCATGACCTACCTGCAGATGTGCATGGGCTTTTTTTTCGGTTATCTGGTTGTGGCCTATGTCTTGTTACCTTTTTATTATCGGTTGGGGCTGACAAGCATTTACAGTTATCTGGATACTCGTTTCGGTAGCCGGTCGTATCGGACGGGAGCCGCTTTTTTTCTTTTGAGTAAGACTACGGGAGCTGCCGCCCGCCTTTATTTGACTTGTCTGATTCTTCAGCGTTTCGTGTTCGACGCATTGGGGATTCCGTACGTGGGGACGGTACTCGTTACGTTGCTGTTGGTTTGGCTTTATACGCATCGGGGCGGGATTCGGGCCTTGGTGTGGACCGATTCCTTTCAGACTTTTATTTTGCTGTTTGCCGTATGTGCGTTGCTGGTGGTTACGGTGCGGACGTTGGGCCTCACGTTCGGCGAGGCCTGGCAGGCCGTGGTGCAGAGTCCTTACAGCAAGGTTTTTGAATGGGACGACTGGACGTCGAAACAATATTTCTGGAAACAATTTCTCAGCGGAGTGTTTATCGTAGTGGTCATGACCGGACTGGACCAGGACATGATGCAGAAAAATCTGACATGCCGGAATCTGAAAGATGCCCAGAAGGATATGTGTGTGTACGGCTTTTGTTTTTTGCCGGTCAACTCCTTGTTTCTCGGACTGGGCATCCTGCTCTATCTGTTGTCGGTGCAGGTGGGACAGACACCTCCCCTTGGCGGTGATGACCTGTTGCCGGTATTGACGGCTCAGGGATATTTGGGACAGGGCGTAATCGTTTTGTTTACGATAGGTATCGTTGCGGCAGCCTTTTCCAGTGTGGATTCGGCTCTGACGGCTCTGACAACTACATTCTGCATCGATATCCTCGGTATCGAGCGATGGAATTATCCGGCGGAGAAGGCCGTGAGAATCCGCCGTGGCGTACACTTGGCCTTTATTGGGGTCTTTGTATGTTTTACGCTTTTGTTCAAGGCACTTAACAGCACCAGTGTCATTGATGTTATCTATGTGCTGGCTTCTTATACCTACGGCCCGTTATTGGGTTTGTTTGCCTTCGGACTTTTTTCGACCCGCATGCCGCGTGACCGTTATGTACCGTTTGTGGCATTGGCGGTTCCCGTGTTCTGTTATCTTCTCGATGGGTGGACTTTCCGCTGTTTCGGATATAGATTCGGCTATGAATTGTTGATGTTCAATGGTCTTCTTACCGCTTTGGGCCTGTATGCTTTGTCGGCAGGCCGTAGTGCGAGGGCTTGCGGACGGATAAGATGACAACCGATTGGTGCGGATTGTTCCGATTTGTAGTATAGATTGCCGATAAAGAACTCCTTTTTAGAAAGAGGAATAAAAGCGCATTCAATAAAATGCTTTAATTTTGCATGTGCATTCGTAAGGCTTGATAGGTATTACGCATTGCGTAAGAGATGATACGGTAAGAATTGAATATATAAGAATAGAAAATGGAAAAGAAAATCGTGACTTTTGGAGAGATCATGCTCCGGCTGGCTACTCCTGATTATTTACGTTTCAGCCAGGCAACGTCGTTTTCGGCAACGTTTGGCGGCGGAGAGGCTAATGTGGCTGTATCGTTGGCTAACTATGGCATGAACACGGCGTTCGTAACGCGGCTGCCGAAGAACGACATTGCGCGCAGTTGCGTGATGGACTTGCGCCGTTACGGTGTGGACACACAGCATATCGTATACGGCGGTGATCGTCTGGGTATCTATTTCCTGGAGACCGGTGCGGTAGCCCGTGCCAGCAAGGTCGTATATGACCGCGCCCATTCGGCCATTTCCGAAATAGAACCGGGTATGATAGACTGGAAAGAGGTGTTCCGCGATGCGACATGGTTCCATTGGACCGGCATAACACCTGCCATTTCGCAGGGAGCGGCCGATGCGTGTCTGGAGGCCATCCGGGTGGCTAACGAAATGGGTATTACCGTTTCGTGCGACCTGAATTATCGGAAGAATTTATGGAAATACGGCAAAACGGCAAGCGAAGTAATGCCCGAACTGGTGGCCGGATGCGATATTCTTCTTGGTAATGAAGAGGATTGCGAAAAGGTGTTTGGCGTGAAACCGGAGGGGTTTGATGCCGCCCACACGAACGGGCAGGTTGACGATGCCGCATTCGAGTCGGTTTGCCGTCAGATGATGGAGAAATTTCCGCGTGCAAAGAAGGTCATCATCACATTGCGGGGGGCGATTAACGCGAACCACAATACGTGGGGTGGAGTTCTCTATGCCGATGGCCGGCTCTATCGTTCGCGTCGCTATGACATCACGCATATCGTAGACCGTGTGGGCGGAGGCGATTCGTTTATGGGAGGCCTGATATACGGACTGAATACGTACGAAGGAGATGACCAGCGTGCGTTGGAGTTTGCGGTGGCCGCTTCTTGCCTGAAACATACCATCTATGGTGATTTTAATCAGGTGACGACCGAAGAGGTTGAAAAGTTGATGGCTGGAGACGGTTCGGGCCGTGTGTCGCGTTAAGGTGTAAAACGAACATAAAATAAAAAGGTAATGGCAAAATTCAGAAAACAGCAGACTCTTGCTGTCATGGCACAGACCGGTATGGTACCGGTGTTCTACAG
>CATXZX010000210.1 GCA_958404085.1 uncultured Prevotellaceae bacterium
TCTGGAACTCCTTCACCAACGGACACATCTTGATGGCCTCCGGACGGGTTCCGAAGACAAGCATTACTTTCTTCATATCGAAATGGTTTTTTAATATTGTTGCATGATCGAACTAAACATCTTAGCATCACATACCTTACTCTATACAATCTTCTATTTTCGCTTACAATCAACAATGTTGATTATAAGCATCTAAGTATTTAAATTAAGACGTATAACTCTTATCAGAAAACTGTTTTTGACGGTTGCCATTAAGCCCTATAAAAAACAAGCTACTTTTTCTGGTTTATTAGACTTAACCCCCATGTCCATGGTAACATCCTATTGCATGCAATGTTACCACTGACTGTATTTTTGAAATATGTAACGAGGTATGAGAAAGACGTTTGTCTATTTCACCATACGCTATTTGAGATACTTATAAAGAAGACTTCTGTGTTTTCTCAAGTTTGTTCTTAGCTATCTCTGCAAGCAAATCTTCTAAGACATATCGGTCGCTCATCAATTGCAATCCAGTCTGAGGATTGGCCAATAATTTTGCTGTATCGGACATGTAATACACATCCAATGCCTGCTCAGGAGAAATATTCAGGGATTCTGCAAGCATCATGACTATACGGCTCTGCTTACGCCATAAGACAGAATCTCTCATCGCTCTACTGGAATTTGGTACGACGATACGAAAGTCAAGAGCGCCTCGATTGCTTTCTGATTCCGAAAACAAATTTGATGATTGACTTTTTTGTATTTCAACTGTCCCAAGGCTTGAGCGGCTGTAATACGCCCGTTCTCATAGTCCTCGACAGTATCAATCACATTGTCATTGGCCACACCGCCCTCTATAATATCATATTCTTGCTGCATTTTACCACCTCTACGGCAATCTACAACGTATTCAAGCCATTCCTTGTCGTATTCTGAAAATATTTTCACACGAAATGGAGCAATAGTCACGTCATTATAGTCAAACTCGAATACACTGATTGTAGGAATGGCAGACGGTCCTTTGCGGATAGAAATAACACGCGACCAGTTCTCAGCCTGAACTTGGATATTAGTAAGATAAAATCCCTGACCGAAGTCTACCATTTTACGTCCCGATTCGGCTTGAGGCTTTGTAACAATCGTATATGAACCATGATACAGTTTCATTTGGCCGCCTCCCAGTTTCTCAGTGTTTCTACCGTAGTCTCTGCAAGCCAATCTGCACTTTGACTATGAAGTTCTTCATAATATGGCAAGAGGAAGTTGTGAATAAGACCTTCTGATTTTAACCGGAAATACATCTCGTCCGAGGGAACACCCATCAGACGCGCTCCGCTTTCTATAGCCATAATGGCAAGATGTATTTTGTCTTTATTTACGACTCCTTCTTTCGATTTCATCTTTAGAATTTTGAACAGGCTACTATGTCTGTACGCAAAAATAAAAACTTTCAGTCAACCCTACAAGCGAATCTTTGAAAATATACCTGTGCGGCCTTTCAGGAAGCGGAAGCCACACTCATCTCCATAGCCGCACGACGGAAACGGTTGGTGGCAGGATGGGACACGACGGACTCCGTCAGAAGTCGGTCGTAAAGGCGGCGGGCATCTGCCGGCATAAACCGGATAGAGGCGGACAGGAATTTGGCGAGAGCCTCCAGCGCCGACAGATCCATGCCAACGGACTCATCCAGATAGTGGCTGTGAGCGGCAAAGAGGGCCTGCTTGAAGCCCTGCGGGTCGGCATCGAACGCACGAAGGTCTTCGTCCAACAGGATGCCGACCTGCTGAAGGGTGTCGTAATCGGACAAAGGGGCAAGACTCGTTCCATACCGGAAGTTACCGTACCAGCGGTCGAGACAGGTGCTGTGCCATGCCAACGGACGACCGAAAAAATGCGGGTTCCGCCGGTCCAACTCGGTCCCTATCACCCTGAAAAGCAGGTATTCGTCGACCGTTTCATCGCCGCGCATCCGGACGTCGAATGCCGCCAGCCTTATCCTTTCGAGGCCGGCGCTCTCCGCAGGTTCCCGCCAGGCTATCCGGTGCATCCAGTCGTATGCGTCGGCCACGACCAATGCGTCGCCGGGCGGCATCGAGGCCATCCGAGGCCTGACAGCCCGAATCCAGCTCCTGGCCAGTTCCGTCAGCTGCACCGCCTCCTGCCCTTGCAGGGCTGTGGCCGACGCAAACAGGCCCGACCGGCCGGCCAGCGCGCCTATCAGCGATGCCAGACCCGCCACGTCGTCGGCCCGGTCCCAGTCCACTGTCCGAAGGTCCGGCAACGGATGTCGGACGGACGTACGGCTGTCAGCCAAAGCAACCGGCTTGTTCCCAAAAAGAGAATCGTACAGCATGGAAAAACAGATTATTTATGTCCGGAAGCCATGCGCCTCCGGTGAATCAGGGCCTCAAGGTCGCCGTGGCCGGCCAGTTCCTCCATACGGTCTGCCAACGCAGCCTTCAGTCCGCCGGATAGGGGTGCGTAGCCCTCCAGCTCGTCGGCCGCCTCCAGCAGCCGGCCCAACCGGGTAGAAGTCAGCACCGAACCGGAAGCCACAGCCGTCTCGCAGAAACAGTTCCAGCAAGCGGCCATCTTGCGCCGGCTGAAACGGGTGACGTACGTGCGACATACGGCCGCGATGTAAATATCATCGGCCGTCCGGTCTGTTTCGTGCATACCCTCCACGCAGGCCCTGTAACAACGGTTGACGATGCGCTGCGCCTTGCGTTGCAGCGTCCAGTCATCTTGCGCCATTGCCAGGGTGAGCAGCGGCATGACCATTTCCGTTTCGGGCACCTCCGGTTGCCGGACCCACCGGGCCACAGTATCGGCAAGAAACTCTCCGACCCAAGCGGGACACCGGGCCACCCCTGTGCGGTCCAGTTCAAGCACCTCGGCCGCCAGTCCGGCCAGGGGCTGCCTGCGTTCGGCATGCGCCAACAGGTCTATGACGTAATCCAAACATTCTATCAGCGATTCGCGCTCCGCTATGTCCCGACACCCCCGATACAACCCTATCCACGCCCCGAGTTCGGAAGGCGTATAGCGCCGGGTACTGTCCCAGGTAGGTTCGCCGTCCGGCAGGCTGCCGACCGGTTTCGCAAACACGGCCGACATGTTCCGCAGCTCATTCCGATATACGATGGTACAGTAGTCTATTTTCAGCTGCTCGCTCAGGTCGACCGCCTTGCGCCGTCCCAGTTCATCCACGATACGGCGTTCATAGTAACAGGTAAAATGTTCCCGTCCTTCGGCAAGCCTGGCCCCGCGACGTCCGGAGCATAACCGGTAGAGCCTTTCCAGTCCCGCTATGGTCAACGATTCGAGGCTGGCAGGCTTAGATTCGTCGACGGGCAATTCGTAGAGCTCGTCGGCCGAGCTGACCGCCCCGCGCCGAATCAGTTCGCCCACCGTTTTCCGAAAACGGCTGTCGCACATGCGGGCCACACGCCGGTGTACGCCGTCCGGCAAGGTAGCGGCATATCCTCCGGCCTCGGAGAAAAGGCGGCCGAGTGTCAGCAAGTCTTCGGTTGGCGATGCGGCCGAAATGTTGTAATCCGTAATCCGGCGGGGCAGAAATCCTGTCATGCTTTGTTTTTCCGGGGGAAGAGAGAGTATGTGTATGTAGGTCCGCGGTTATTCCGTCCGGACACTATCGTCGATCCGTTCAAGCAAATCGGGATGGATATACGGCAATATGACCATACAGACGCCTTCTATGCTCACCACGACATGTTTGTTTTTCGCCACACGCTTGACGAATCCTTCATATCCTTTATACAGTCCACCGGTAACCCTCACCCGTTCTTTCACCTTGAAATCCTTCACCGTATAGATGCGGCACCGGGTGGTGTCGTCGGCCGTCAGAAGACGCAGTAGGTCGATAGCGCGCTGCGGAATCACCTGAATCTCGTTGTCCTTGGGATAACGGTAAATCCAGTACGGAACCGACAGTTCGGGATTCTTGCGGCCGGCCGCTTCCAGTTCCAGCGCTTTCGTACGGGTTGTCTTTATGAAAAGTACATGAGGGATTACAGCCTTTTCGCGTATCTTCTTCCCGTGAAGCAGGATGCTCTCTTTCGGGAAAAAGACTTCTTCGCATACAGCGGACAGAAGTTCTTCGGCTCTGAAATCCTGTCTCGTCCTGATTGCGAACCATTCCGATCTTTCTATTTCTCCGTGGTTACTCATGTGTCTGTATACTTTTCACCCTCAGGCGCAACGTCCGATTTTTCAATCTTAATCACGCATCATTCACAACCGTCCGTCTGCCTTCACGCTTCGGATCTCAGGGATGAGCCTGTACAGGAACTTTCCCGGTGGTTGTGTTGCTCCGGTTTACCGAAAAACGAAGCAACAATTGTCAACATCTCTTCTTTAGAGATACGTCTTTTTCAGAATATCCTAAAACACAAATTATTAACAAGCGCAAAACAAGGCCTTTGTTAAACATTCTTCGTTTTTCGGGCCGTTTTTGGGTCATCTTTTAAATTAATTTCAATACTGTCCACTAAAAATGGACGTGGTTAAAAATTAAATAAATTCGGTTCAC
>CATXZX010000211.1 GCA_958404085.1 uncultured Prevotellaceae bacterium
ATACGTTCGCTGGCAAAAAGGCGCATCAGGTTATCTTCAAGCGAAACGAAGAATACCGAAGAACCCGGGTCGCCCTGACGTCCGGCACGACCACGCAACTGACGGTCCACGCGGCGGCTTTCATGGCGTTCCGTACCGATAATGGCCAAACCTCCGGCGGCCTTCACCTCCGGACTCAGTTTGATATCCGTACCACGTCCGGCCATATTGGTTGCAATCGTCACGATACTGCTTTGTCCGGCATTCGCTACGATATCGGCCTCCTTCTGATGAAGTTTTGCATTCAGGACATTGTGCGGAATCTTACGCATCTGCAACATCTTGCTCAACATTTCCGATATTTCCACACTCGTCGTACCTACCAATACCGGACGGCCTTCCTTCACCATCTTTTCTATTTCTTCGATGACGGCCTTGTATTTTTCGCGCTTGGTCTTGTAGACACGGTCATTCATGTCGTTCCGGAGAATCGGACGGTTCGTCGGTATCTCCACGACATCCAACTTATAGATATCCCAGAACTCACCGGCTTCCGTCACGGCCGTACCGGTCATACCGGCCAATTTATGATACATCCTGAAGTAGTTCTGCAAGGTAATGGTGGCAAACGTCTGGGTTGCGGCCTCCACCTTCACATGTTCTTTGGCCTCAACGGCCTGATGAAGTCCGTCGCTCCAACGGCGTCCCTCCATAATACGTCCGGTCTGCTCGTCCACGATCTTCACCTCTCCGTCCATGACGACGTATTCGTCATCCCGATTAAACATCGTGTAGGCTTTCAGCAACTGGAGAATCGTATGCACACGCTCGCTTTTCACAGCATAGTCGGACAACAGCGCGTCCTTACGGGACAGACGCTCTTCATCAGACAACGTGGTATCGGCTTCGAGCGCAGACATCTCGCCGGTAATGTCAGGCAACACAAAAAGCGACGGATCGGACACGGCATTCGCCAGCCACTCGTTTCCTTTATCCGTCAGGTCTACGCTGTTCAGTTTTTCCTCTACGACAAAATACAACGGATTCGTAGCTTCAGGCATCCGTTTGTTGTTATTGTCCATATAGATTTCTTCCGTTTTCAGCATACCGGCCTTGATGCCCTGTTCGGAAAGATATTTTATCAACGGCTTGTTCTTGGGAAGCGCCTTGTGGCTGCGGAACAACTGCAAAAAGCCTTTCTCCTGCTCTTCCTTATCAGTCGAGGGAATCAGCTGTTTGGCCTCGGCCAGATACTGGGTGGCCAACTGACGCTGCACATTGACGAGTTTTTCCACCAACGGCTGATATTCCTCAAACAGTTGCACATCGCCTTTGGGCACAGGACCCGAAATAATCAACGGCGTACGGGCATCGTCTATCAGCACCGAGTCCACCTCGTCGACAATCGCATAGTTATGGGCGCGCTGCACCAGGTCTTTCGGACTGACGGCCATGTTGTCGCGCAGGTAATCGAATCCGAATTCATTATTCGTTCCGAACGTTATATCGGCCTGATAGGCACGACGGCGGGCCTCCGAATTCGGCTGATGCTTATCGATGCAATCCACACTCAGGCCATGGAACATGTACAACGGTCCCATCCATTCCGAGTCGCGTTTGGCCAGATAATCATTTACCGTCACCACGTGAACGCCGTTACCGGTCAAGGCATTCAGGAATACAGGCAACGTCGCAACCAGCGTCTTACCTTCACCAGTTGCCATCTCGGCTATTTTTCCCTGATGAAGCACAACACCGCCGAACAGCTGGACATCGTAATGAATCATGTTCCATACCGTATCGTTTCCGCCGGCCACCCAGTGATTCCGGAAAACGGCCTTATCATCTTCGATGCGGACAAAATCATGCGTAGCGGCCAGCTCGCGGTCATAATCCGTCGCCGTCACCACGATTTCCTCCTGCTCGCTGAAACGGCGAGCCGTTTCCTTCACGATAGCAAACACGTCCGGAAGCGATTCCGTCAAAGCCTCTTCCATACGGTCAAGTACTTCTTTTTCCAACTTGTCTATCTGATGAAAAATGACTTCGCGGTCTTCCAGCGGAGTATCTTCTATTTTATTCTTTAGTTCGTTGATTTTTTCCCGAAGGTCATCGGCCGAATGTTGCACCGCATGACGGATTTCCTGTGTTTTGGCACGCAGCGAATCCGTGTCCAGCTGTTCGATGGCCGGATACGCCTTTTTGATTTTTTCTACCCACGGCTGAATCTCTTTCATGTCGTGAGAGGACTTATTTCCAAAGATTTTGCTCAATAATTTATTAAAGTCCATCTTATGTCTTGTTTTATTTATTCTGTTTATGATGCAGGCACGTTCAAACATACGATACCCGTTTATTCAATACCCTCAGTTTCTACCGGAACTCGCTCAGAGGAGCCGACGAACACGCATTGGGGGCACGAATACGCATCGTCTGTGCCAACGTCGGTGCAATACGGTCTACCGAAACCGGCGTATTGATCCGTTCCGGCAACACACCCGCCCCGAAGAACAAAATCGGAAACGGCACATAGGTCTCCCGTATCAGGCGGTTTTCTTTGGTCACTTCATTAATCAGACGCCATCCCGGAGAAACCTGGACATAAATATCACCCGAAGATTTGGTATTGTAGCTGTTGCGTATGCGACTGATCTGCGGAGTCCACGAGCCGAGCAAAAGGCGGTGCGACGTATAAACTTCCTTCACGCCGCTCATCTGAATCAGGAATTCCTGCGAACGGTTCTGGACCTCCACTAAGTTCAGTTGTTTCTCTTCTATCAGTTTATGGTTCAGGTATATATCCGTTCCGTAACAGGCCTCTACATACTGTCCCTGCCCGTATATGGCCATCAGATACATATTCAACAACGAGGTGGCCCGTTGTATGTCGAAATTTCCGGTAGGAATCCGGTAAGAGGCCAAATCGAAATTCTCCTGATCCGAATAGCCGGTCGAAGTAAGGACGAAAAGCGTGTTGTTCAGCCCCACCTTGCTTTCGACAGCCTCCAGCAACATGGCTATCGCTCCATCCAGCCGGACATAAATATCCTGCAATTCCGTCGGGCCTTCGGAAGCCGGCATGTGATTGAAATTACCGGCATATAAGGTCAGGGCCAGATAGTCGGGAATATCATCACTCCCCATCATGGAACTGCGCAGGCAGTTTTCGGCCAACTGGCAGACCTCCGTATTTATAAGTCCGCTTGTCTTGAATGAAACGACGTTGTTATCGCCGTTGAACTTATACTGGAACGGCGTTTTCATTCCTTTCGACAGGAAATAGCTGAAGTTGCCGACCAAATCCGACGACGGTTCCCACACCGTTTTCTTGAGGTTCTTTCCGATGGCGTGATACTGGTTCCTGACAAGAGCCCACGAAGGCAGTCCGCCATAATAGGCCGTACTGCACCAGACTCCGTCTTCATCATCCAGCCATACGGCCCCGTCGGCGGCATGTCCGGCATTCAGGATAGCCGCATCGCGGAACGGTGCAATCGAATAAACAAGCGCCTTCCCCTCCGATGCCACCTTCAGTTCATCGCTTACCGTCGATACGCTCAGGTATTTCGGAGAACTCATCTCGCGTGTTTCCACACCGCGGTAATCGTTGTCGTCCACACAACAAACGGGCCGTAGCGTGCTGCGGTCGAGCCAACATTCCGATATAATGCCATGATTATAAGGTATCGTTCCCGTTACGACCGAAGCGATAGCGACAGAGCGGTCCAGTTTCTCCACAGGATATTCCGCCTGCGTATACACACGTCCCTCCTGCAGGATTCGCCGGAAGCCCTTGTCGCCATAAAGCGGCATAAAAGCCTCCATATAGTCGGAGCGCAGCTGGTCTATCGTTATGTTTACAACCAATTTCGGTACCGACGCAGCCCGCGTTTCCAAGGCCGACAAAGCGACGGCAGCTACAAGGGAGGTCAGAATATGGCTTCTACTCATGTTTATCACACTTTCTGTATTTGGTGCTTTCTGTAAGCTATATATAGTTTTGTTATTGAACGAGACCACAAATTTAATGCCAAAACGACAATTGCCGTTGGTATTTTTTGCGGAATCAGGGGTATCGAAATGATAAAAATCATTAACACGGCTGACGCCACCACGTGATAGGGGTCTTTTTCGTTACGCACCGAATGGCGAATCATAAACGGTAAATACCCTAATACGAGCGGATTAAATACAATTATCAGCCAATTGCTCCCTACCGCCGGATGTTCGGAGACGAAAAACAGTAAGGTTACGACACACCCCACAACGCCCTGCATGCCGAAAAGGAACAGATCATACCACCAACATGTCTTGTTGCGTCGCAACTCCACCCATCCGACAAGACAGGTGATGACCAACAGTAAAACCGATGCCATAAGCGGAGTAAACGGAACCGTTTTGCCCGGACACCGGCTGCCCGCCGTTTCCGGAAGCGCGAAACCCCGCCGTTTCACCAACGGCCGTTCCGTCCCGTCGCGGCTTACCACCACCGTCCGGTCCAACGCCTTCGAATAATAGAACGGGGCGAACATCTGTTCGAACCCGTTCCGCGGACGG
>CATXZX010000212.1 GCA_958404085.1 uncultured Prevotellaceae bacterium
AGCAGTTGAGCCATACTTTCATATCTTTACTAACTTTTATCGGACAGCAATATAATTTTTTTGCAGCAATCTCCTATGCATAACATACAAGATTGCTGAACACGTTGTCGTCATGTCGTGTCGTGTCTCCAGTGGAATACCAGATTACTACATATGTGAAAGAAAATATAGCTATGTCAGATGAAGGGTTTAAGAAAATGGTATATCCATGCCTGGAATTTTTCCCATTGAGATCTTTGTTTCCAGATTTCAGGTGTTAGCCGATAGCAACGTGTTGTTTTATCTCTTTCAAAAACCGTTTGTAGATTTTTGGTTGTTTCTTTATCAATAATCAGTACGTTACACTCGTAATCGTAAGCCAGACTGCGACTGTTCAGGTTGGCCGAACCGACAAAACTGTACAGACTGTCAATCATCATGATCTTGGAGTGGTGAAAACCACCTTGGTAATAATAGATGGCTGCACCTTCTTTCATAAGCATCTTGGCGTTGTAATCGACAACACGTGGGGTAATAGGTATATCGCTGGCTTCTGAAACCATAATCTGTACATCTACTCCGCGGTCGATGGCTCGTTTCAATGCATTTTTTATCTGATTGTTCAACGTAAAATACGGATTAATCAGTTGTATTTGTGTTTGTGCGCTGTTTATTGCTTCTAAAAAAGTTTCACGGACAATGCGCGGAGAGGTAATCGGTTCCCGATTGATGACAGCCAGCATTTTGTTTCCGGCAGTACTGCATGAGTCAGGAATAAGGGTGGGGAAGAAGGTTGCGGCTTCTTTTGTTCCGGGGTATAGATCCGTTCCTTGTATGTTTTGTCTGGTCACTTTGTTCCAGATTTTCAGGAAGATGCCCTGCAGCGTACTGACAGCATCGCCTTCAATTCTCATGTGCATGTCCCGCCAGTCGCCGAATTCCGGTTTCCCGTTTATGTAATAGTCTGCAACATTCATGCCACCCGTATAGGCAATCATGCCGTCTATGACAACGATTTTCCGGTGGTCGCGGTGTAGTGCATGGTTTATCCATGGAAAACGTAGCGGGTCGAATTCATAGATTTCGATACCTCGTGAGCGGAGTAGTTTTAAATCTTTTTTTCGGAGTGGCTTGTTGTTCGAATCGTTTCCGAAACCATCAAATAGTGCGCGGACTTTGACGCCGGCGGAAGCTCTTTCGGCCAGTAAGGAGAAAAGGGCGCGTGCAATCGAATCGTTGCGAAAATTAAAGTACTCCAGATGAATCGTCTTTTTGGCGTTTCGGATGGCTTCAAAGAGATCCTTGAATTTTTTTGCTCCCGATTCGAGCAGAACGACTTTATTGTTGTACGAAAAGTTAATTCCTTGTTCTCTAATGAATGCAGTTATCAGTGAGTCGCTTCTGTTTTGTGCGCCAATGTTTATGACGGCACATAATGCCAGTGTCAGGAGTACAATGGATTTTCTCATAGTTAGTAATAACAACAAAAAAGGCCGGTCCTATTTAGTAGGATAGGCCAACCTTTTGTTTTATAAATCAGTTCAAAGCATCATTGTCCGATACGAATCTACGATGCCCAGCAAGTGAGCGTCATTGTCGACAACCAGAACGGAGTGAATCTTATTTTGGTGCATGATAGATACTATTTTTTCAATTTTTTCGTCAGGCAAGACAACTTTGGGCGTTCGTGTCATGATGTCTTTTACAGATAGCTGGAAAAATTTATCTTGCGAACTCTCCATGGCCCTGCGTACATCGCCGTCGGTAATGATTCCGGCTACGCGTCCGTTGTCTATTGCAACGCACAGACCCAACCGTCCGTTGCTGACATGGATGACAGCCTCGCCCAGTTTCATGTCGAGCGGCACGACAGGCAGGTTATCCTCCTTCATGACATCGCGTGCTTTGGTCAGCAATCTTTTTCCCAGTGTACCGCCGGGATGGAAGCGGGCGAAGTCCGATGCCTTGAAATGGCGTGCCTCAATCAGTGCGCAGGCTATGGCATCGCCCATGGCCAATGTGGCCGTGGTTGACGAGGTCGGTGCTAATCCGAGCGGGCATGCTTCTGATTTGACAGCTACATTGAGGTGGACTGTCGCGTATTTGGCCAATAACGAAGCCGGATTTCCGCTCATGCCGATAACGGGGATTTTCTTTTCTATCAGGAACGGAAGGAAACGTAGCAGTTCATCGGTTT
This sequence comes from uncultured Prevotellaceae bacterium, assembly GCA_958404085.1. GTDB lineage: Bacteria > Bacteroidota > Bacteroidia > Bacteroidales > Bacteroidaceae > Alloprevotella. Next base: position 2,177 of record CATXZX010000212.1, read on the forward strand.
GCCCTGAGTTCGAGATAGCCAGCACTACGTCGTCGGAGGTCATTACACCCAAGTCGCCATGGAAAACGTCCAACGGACTGATAAAAAAACTCGGCGTGCCGGTACTGGAAAGTGTTGCTGCTATTTTTGCACCGATGTGACCGCTTTTGCCGACTCCTGTTATGACAATTTTTCCTTTACAATCCAGTATCAGTTTTATTGCCTTATCGAAACTTTCATCTATCAACGGTATCAGGTCAAGCAGTGCATTGGCTTCGTCCTGGATACACTTAATGGCGGTTTCTATCATTTTGCTGTTGCTCATAATAAGGACTTGATTACGTTTTCTAAATCTTTTAAATACAACATGTTTGTACCGTCGCTCAGGGCTTCTTCCGGCCGGGGGTGTACTTCAAAGAAATATCCTTCGGCTCCGAACGCCTTGGCTGCCAATGCCATCGAAGGTATGAATTCTCTGTTTCCGCCTGTTGTACCATTGGCTGCTCCCGGACGTTGTACGCAGTGCGTGCAGTCCATGATAACCCGGTCGGCCAGCGGCTTCATATCCGGTATGTTGCGGAAGTCTACAACCAGATTGTTATAGCCGTATATGTTGCCCCGTTCGGTAAGCCAAACTTCCCGGGCGCCGAAATCCCGCGCTTTTTCCACCGGATATTGCATATCTGCTCCCGAAAGGAATTGGGCTTTTTTGATGTTTACGATTTTTCCGGTGCGGGCGGCTGCCTTTAGCAAATCGGTCTGTCGGCATAAAAAGGCCGGTATTTGTATGACATCCACGACTTCACCGGCAGCTTCCGCCTGATAACTCTCGTGAATGTCCGTAACGATACGGAATTGATACTGTTCTTTGATTTGCTTTAATAAGGCCAGGCCTTTTTCCAATCCCGGGCCGCGAAAAGAGTGTATGGATGTGCGGTTTGCCTTATCGAATGAAGCCTTGAAGAAGATATCTGTTCCGAGTCTTTTGCGGATGCCGGTCAAGTGTTGTGCTATTTCGTTCAGAAGCGCTTCGCTTTCAATGACACATGGCCCGGCTATGAAAAGGGGAGTATTAGCCATCTTTCAGTTTTTCCTGCAAATATACTCAATATTTTCCGATTTCGCTCTTTACTCTTTAAAAATAAGAATCCTTTGCCTTTCCCCAGTATATATAATGTAGAGTTCCGTCAAAACTATAAATGGCGGCCATGTCAGGCCTTAGGCACAGGCGATCTGTTGTCCGGGCCCGGTTTTTCGAATTTCGGGCCTCTTGATTCAATTTGTCTGGCTTCGAATATCGTTTATGTGCGACGAATGTGTCATCGGATAGATTATAATGAAAAAGAAATATCCGCTACTCCAGAAAGAATCGTTCGTCTTGAGCAGCGGATATGCATGCAGTAAAAACTGAATGGTTGTTTAGCGTTGCATGAGAGGGTTGTACGGCAAAATGTTCATGACGTTCTTGTATGCAGGTCTGATGATGCGTTTTCCGTTGAAGTTCAGTTCCTCGTTGCGGTGCGCACACCATCCAACGATACGTGCCATGGCAAAGAGTGGCGTGTATATTTCGATAGGCAGGCCCAGCAATTCATAGATGAAACCGGAATAGAAATCGACGTTTGCACAAACGATTTTTGCTCCGTCGCCTTTTACTTGGGCAAATGTCTTAATGGCGCAACGTTCCAGCCGTTCCATGAATTCGAACTCGCGGGTACAGCCTTTTTCGCTCGCTAAGTCTGCTGCAAGTTCTTTCAGCAATGTGGCGCGAGGGTCGGATAACGTGTATACCGCATGGCCTATTCCGTAAATCAGTCCTTGTTTGTCGTAGACCTCCTTGTTGAGCATGCGTGTCAGGTAACGGGTTATTTCGTTCTCGTCTTCCCAGTTCTGGATGTTTTCTTTCAGGTGATGTACCATTTCCGTCACTTTGATGTTCGCACCTCCGTGCAGGGGGCCTTTCAGCGAACCGATGCCGGCGGCAATCGACGAATAGGTGTCCGTACCAGTCGACGATGTGACGCGTACCGTGAAAGTGGAGTTGTTTCCTCCTCCGTGTTCGGCTTGCAGAATGAGCAGAAGGTCGAGCATGCGTGCATCCAGTTGCGTATATTCCTTTTTCAGCATATAGAGGAAGTTCTCGGCGATGGAAAGATGTTCCTGTGAGTGGCGTATGTGGAGCGAACGGCCATTTTGTTTATGCCGGTACATGTTGTAGGCATAAGCGATGATGGTGGGGAAGGCGGAAATCAGTTCAATGCTTTGCCGCATGAGGTTATCGCGCGACGTATCGTCCGGATTCGGGTCGAACGTGTACATTTCCAGCACGCTGCGGGCTA
>CATXZX010000213.1 GCA_958404085.1 uncultured Prevotellaceae bacterium
CCAAAGGGGACAATCCTGCGTGGCCAAAAGGGTCAAAGTCGCGTGGCTTTTCCATACGCCATAAACAGCCTGAACCGGGGCGTCAGCAGTCCCGGTACCCATCGGATAGCCGTCCTGTATTTGGCGACGGCCTGTTCTTGTCGGCCCGTAGCCTCCAGACATAATCCCTCGTCCAGGAGCAACTGGACGGAGGGCGATAAGGTTTGCAGGGTCTGCATGTCCTGCAACGCTTGCGGATAATATTCGTTAATCATCCAAACGGTGGTATAAAGTCTTAACAGCTGGGTATCTCGGAAAATGAAACTTTTGTTTTCCGGAGGCATGTATTCCCCGTCGGTTTCTTCTTCGAAGAAGAGAGAAGCCAAATGTTGGTTTGCCCGGTAGCGGCAGGTACAGTTGTAGGCAAAGAAAACGGCGGCCGTTATCAGGCAGGGATAAAGTATACGGCGCGTGGTGGAAAATGCAGCATTCCGTGCCGGGCCGATGGTCGCGTTGCCTGTCAGTCCCAAAAATAACGGGAAAAGTATGGACAGCGCAGGTTCGGCCGTCGGGTAAGAGAAACATGAAAATACGAGCCACCCGATCAGGGGTGGAAAACAAGGGTTATTGGACAGGCGGAATGTAGCCGAGGCCTTATAGAGCAACAGGCATGTTGGGATGCCTAACAATAAAAGCCCTATAATTCCTTGTTCGCAACCGGTGCGGAGCCATTCGTTATAAGCCAATTGGTTGTCGGAGGCCAATAAACGTTCGGCCGGTCCGGCATTTTCCAGGTAAGTTCCTTGTGCCGGCATGTAGTTGGATGCAAATCCGTTTGTCCCTGTTCCGGTGAGCGGGTGATGTATGAACAAACTGCTTCCGGCCTTCCAGATAAGAATGCGTGCGTCTGCCGATATACTTCTGTACGTGTAGAGTGCAAGGGTTCCTGACAAGGCGGCTATGCTGCAAATGACGAGCCCTTTCCGACGAGCCGATGCCGTGCGTTGCCGGAGTACCGGTATACTCATCCAGCCGCACCCCGATGCCAGCCATGCCGTACGCGAGTCTGCCAAGTATAGTCCATACAGCAGAATGACTGCTATGGGTACGAAGAACAGGTATTTCGGTCGGTAGGCGTGCTGTGAACGGAGGGCGTAGAAACCGGTTAGCCCTATCAGGAAACTGGTACACAGGTAGCAGGCTAAGGGACCCGGGTTGCCGAAGCTCCCGGTGACGGTAAAGTCGTTGTGCAGGGAGGCGACGATTCCTGCCTGTTGCAGCACTGCTATACATACTTGCAGCAAACCGCCGGCAAGGAACAGCGCTACGGATGGCATCGACAACGACGATGAAGCAAGCAGTCTGGCATAGAGGTACATCATGCCGCATAGCAGTCCGTTGTCTTGTATGCGTATAGGGGCCGTGAAACCGCCGTTGCCTGTTGCAAGCAAGAAGTAGGCGGTCAGGAGAACATCGCAGGTGGTCCAGCGTAGGGTTTGTTGGGCGCGATGGTACAACCGGAGTATAGCGGCTGCCGTCAGCACGATGCCGGCTATTTCCACAAGGTATGTTTCCTGAGTCAAATCGTATAGTCCAATTAGCGGCAGGCCGATGTATAACCATGCGGGAAGTGTCTCCGGCATCAGCCGGAAACGTATTTTTTCGACAGGAAATGCATGGATTGACGGAACATGGAGTCTTGTCTGCTAAGAGAACCCGTAGTCATACTGTAGTCTCATTCCTTGCCGGGAAGTCGTACGTCAATTTTATATACAAACGCATAAAGATTGTGGTAGACCGTTGTGTAAAAACGGGACTGAAACCTTTGTACTGTCGTCAAGGTTTCGGTCCTGTCTTTACATGTGCGTATGTTTATTGTATTTTCTGGAATTTCAGTATTTCGCCGCTCTTCCATATTTTGAATTTGGCAAGTTGGTAGTCTGCCGGTTCCGGTTGTGCGTCGTCATAAGGTATTTCCTGGATTTGATCCGTGTAAATAAGGGAAAACTCGTTAGCCGTATGGGTGTATTTCAGAATATCGCAATTTTGGTTGAACACCAGTTTGGCTTTTCCTTTGTTGACAACAACGATTGTAAGCAATGGAGGGGTACAATCATATATCCATCCGAAAAATAGAATGGCGGACGCAGTTTCAGAAAGGGGGATTACTTCGTATTGGTGTGTGCTACCATTCGTATATTGAGCATTGAACCAATTATCATCGTTTTTGGCTTCGAATATCAATTTATTGTTGTGCTTAATTTGAATGATTTGGAAACAATAAGGTTCTTCCATGTCATAATCCCGTTGTAGATTGATAGTGTAAGTCGTTTTGTCTTTTGTTTGAAAAGTTGTTGTGGAATAATTTTTTATAGGATATTCTTCCCAGTCGAAAGGTGTCGTGTTATAAATTGAAGGTTTATTCAGGATGGTTCCATCCGCTGAAAAAGTGAAGATGTCATCGGTATTTTGCGCCATGAGCCCAGGGATATGTACCAGTAGCAGGAATACTAAAAATAATTGTTTCATAGAATTTATATCGTATCAAACATTCTTTTTCAGGTGTATGTTTATTGTATTCTTTGGAATTTCAGTATTTCGCCGTTCTTCCATATTTTGAATTTGGCAAGTTTGTCATCTGCCGGTATCGGTTGATTTGGAACAAGATATTCCTGATATTGATCCGTGTAAATAAGGGAAAACTCGTTAGCCGTATGGGTGTATTTCAGAATATCGCAATTTTGGTTGAACACCAGTTTAGCTTTTCCTTTATTGACAATTACAATCGTAAGTAAGGAAGGGGTACTATCGTATGGCCATCCGAAAAATAGAATGGCAGATGCAGTCTCGGATAGGGGGATAACCTCATATTGGTGCGTACTTTCGTTGGTGAACTTAGCGTTGAACCAGTAATCATCGTTTTTGACTTCGAAGATCAGTTTATTGTTGTGCTTTATTTGAATAATTTGAAAGTAATATGGAGCTTTTTCGTTGATATCTCTTTGTAAGTTAACGGTGTAAGTCGTTTTGTCCTTTGTCTGGACGGTTGTCGTAGAGTAGTCTTTTACTTTTAGCACGCCCTCGTCCCAGTAGAAAGGTGTTGTGTTATAAATCGTAGGCTTATTCAGAATGGTTCCATCCGCTGAAAAAGTGAAGATGTCATCGGCATTTTGCGCCATGAGCCCCGGGATATGTACCAGTAGCAGGAATACTAAAAATAATTGTTTCATTAGATAGGGAAGATTTGTATAAAATATGTTGCAAATCTAAGGCTTTTTGTGAATATAACCGGCTTGTTTAGCGAATATTTTACAAAAGGCGGACTTCTTTCTTGACAATTCGGTTTCCGTTCTACCGGTCTGGAGCGGAACGGACGCCCAGTTGTTTTAAAAAAGTTGGGAGATATTTCGAATTTTCACGGCCGGAGTTTTTCCGGATTGGGACGCGGCTGTGGAAAACGGGGCATGGAGAAGGTTTAAAAGGCAAAGAGTGGGCATATTGCTTGCGTTGTTGGTGAAAAAGATGTAACTTTGCTGCCGTTAAACGATTTAGCGTGAAAATAAAGGATGTCATTGCGACCCTTGAAGAGTTTGCGCCGCTGCCGTTGCAGGAGAGTTATGACAATGCTGGCCTGCAAGTCGGAGTTACAGGGGCGGAAGTTTCAGGGGTCTTGTTGTGTTTGGATGTGACGGAAGCCGTTTTGGAAGAAGCGGTCCGTCGGGGTTGCAATATGGTGGTTTCGCACCATCCTTTGTTGTTCGGGGGCCTGAAGCGTGTGGGAGATGCCACGATGGTGGAGCGCTGCGTGCGCATGGCCGTGCGTCGTGACGTGACGGTTTATTCGGCCCATACGAATCTGGATAATGCCCGCGGAGGCGTAAACTTCCGGATTGCCGAGCGGCTGGGCCTGCGCGATGTCCGTTTTCTTCAGCCTATGGCAGGCGGAACAGGGGGAAGCGGCGTGATGGGTGAACTGCCCGAGGCCCTGGAGGCGGCTGCGTTTCTGCGGCAGGTCAAGCAACTGTTCGGCGTGGAGGCCCTGCAGCACAATGCCTTGCTGGAGCGTCCGGTCCGTACGGTGGCGCTATGCGGCGGTGCCGGCGATTTTTTGTTGGACAAGGCGCTGGAGGTCGGCGCGGACGCTTTTCTGACGGGCGAAATGCACTACCATCACTACTTCGGCCACGAAGGTGCTATCCAGATAGGCGTACTCGGACATTATCAGAGCGAGCAGTTTACGATAGATTTGTTGGCGAATGTGCTGGAGCGCGCGTGCGGCGGCCTGCGAATCGTGAAAACAGAAATTAATACAAACCCAATACATTATTTATATGTTTAAGGATTCAAAAAAAGAAGGTGCGGAAATGTCCGTAGAGAATAAACTGGAAGCATTGTACCGGTTGCAGACCATGCTTTCGGAGATTGATAAAATCAAGACCTTGCGTGGCGAATTACCCCTCGAGGTACAGGACCTGGAGGATGAGATCGAAGGTCTGACCATTCGTATC
>CATXZX010000214.1 GCA_958404085.1 uncultured Prevotellaceae bacterium
TACCTCCACGATTTGCGTCGACAGAAAGCGGCAACGGTCCATCGCATGGTCGCAAAAGAGGAACGAAGCCTCGGCACCGGCTTCGGCCACAATGAGAATGCGGCGGTTCGCCATCATATCCACGTCGGAACGCAGGAGGTTCACCAACTGCACCGTACGGGGCATCACGGTGCCGGCGGGCAGATAGACGGCCAGGCCGTCCTGCGCGAGCATCGTGTTGAGCGCCGCCACCGGGTCGGACTCCGCACGGGCCAGGCTGCCGTAGCGGGCGGCCAGCGCCGGAACTTCGGCCAACAGGGTGCGCAACGAGCCGATGCGGACACCCTCGGGAAGCGGCGATGCGGGCAACGTGCGGTCATAGAAGGCATCGTTGACCAAAAAGTAGAGTAGTGTGCTGAGATTGGGCACGTTGCAACGGAAAGCCTCATAGGGATTTACCGGAAAACTGACGCGCCGCAGGTTCACGCCGTAGTCGGGGGCGAAAGCAGCTTCGAGATCGGTGTATTTGTAACGCTCCACGCGCCGCGTGGGAAAGCCGTTCCGGCGCAGACAGTCGGCCGCAGCGTCGCGCAACGCGTTCATCGGGGCACAGGCATGACGGTCTATTTCGTCGCGGTGGGCACTGAAAAGTTCAAGATACTGTAATTCGCTTGCCATATCAGTCCGCATTCAGTTCATTCTTTATCCAGTCGAATCCGCGCGCCTCTATCTCGCGGGCCAGTTCGGGCCCGCCTTCCTTCACGATGCGGCCCTCTATGAGTACGTGGACCGTATCGGGGCTCAGCAGGTCCATCATGCGCTGGTAGTGGGTGATGACGATGGCGCTCGTCCGGGGCGTGCGAAGTTTGTTGAAGCCCTCGGCCACGATGCGCAGCGCATCGACGTCGAGTCCGGAGTCGGTCTCGTCGAGAATGCTGAGCGTAGGTTCGAGCATGGCCATCTGGAAAATCTCGTTCCGCTTCTTCTCGCCGCCGCTGAATCCCTCGTTCACACTGCGGTTGGCCAGTTTGGAATCCAGTTCCACTACTTTGCGTTTCTCGCGCATGAGCTTCAGGAAGTCGCCGGCGCTTATCGGAGGGAGTCCCTGATAGGTTCTTTTGGCATTGAGTGCCGCGCGCATGAAATTGACCATGCTGACGCCGGGTATTTCGACGGGCGTCTGGAACGAGAGGAAGAGTCCCTCGTGCGAGCGGTCCTCGGGAGAGAGTTCCAACAGATTCTTGCCGTTAAAAATGACCTCGCCCTGCGTGACGGTATAAGCCGGATGGCCTACCAGTACATTGCTGAGCGTACTCTTTCCTGAGCCGTTCGGTCCCATGATAGCGTGTACCTCTCCGTCGCCTATGGTCAGGTTGATGCCTTTCAGGATTTCTTTGCCCTCGATAGAGGCGTGTAAATTCTTTATTTCTAACATAATTAACAGTTTCGCTTGCGTGGAGGGCAAAATTACGGATTTTATTCCACCCGCACGGTACATCGCGCGTTTTTTCCGTCTGTCAAGCGCAGAAAAAACTCCGTGCTATTTCGAAATACCGGCCTGCTTTTTCGAAATAGCTGGGCGGTAGTTTGATTTCGGAGAGCCGTTTTGTACACACGAAGCGTCTGCGACCAGCCGTTTTATACATCCCAAAAGCATTACTATACTCCGGAATTCAGCCGAAATCGGCGTAATTTTGCAACATACCGGTTCAGCGACCGAATCAGACAATCCCAAAACACAAAACAATATGCTGAAAAAAATCTGTTCACTGCTCGCCGTCGTCTGCACGCTGCATACGGCGGTCCGCGCAGAAGGCCTCAAGGAGCCGAGGCTTACACCCCCGACGGCCGACATGAAGCGTTGGCGGCTGGATCTGAACGGCAAGTGGCTGTTCAATCCCGCCCCAGCGGCCTCATTCTGGACACTGAGTGACAAAAAAGACTGGAAGTCCATCAACGTACCCGCCGAATGGGTGATGGAAGGCTTCGAAGTAGAAAAAGACAAAGCGGCCGGCTATAGCCGCACGTTCCGCGTTCCGTCGGCGTGGCGCGGCATGCGCGTCCGGCTGCGCTGCAACGGCGTGTACAGCGACAGCCGCGTGTACATCAACGGCCGCATGGCCGGCAAACACCTGGGCGGCATGACGGCTTTCGAGCTTGACGTGACCGACCTGGTGCGGCCCGGAGAAGAAAACCGTATCGACCTGGCCGTCATTTCGGAAGGTCCGGCCAACGCCACCTCGAGCGCGGCCCAGTACGCCGCACATCCGTTGGGCGGCATCACCCGCGACATTTACCTGACGGCACTCCCCGAAACCCATTTTTCGCTCTTCCATGTCAGCACGACGTTCGACAAAAACTACACCGATGCCGTGCTGAAGGCCGAAGTGGCCATTGCCAACGAAAGCAAGGCCGCACTGAACGGTGCGCAGTTGGTGTTTGAACTGAAAGACGCCGAGGGCCGGACGGTCATGGCCCCCGTCACGCGACCGGCCGGCCGCATCGCGAGTGGTGCAAACGGTCTCTCGGTCCAGACCTTCGACATCAAGAATCCCCGGAAATGGGACAGCGAGCATCCGTACCTGTACACGCTGAGCTGCAAGCTCGTGACCGGCGGCAAGACCGTTACCGAAACGGTACGCCGCGTGGGCTTCCGCCAGATCGAGGTGCGCGGTAACCAGGTTTTCGTCAACAACATGCCCATCAAGCTGCGCGGCGCGTGCCACCACGAGGTCATGCCGCGCCGCGGCCGTTCCATGAACGACGACCAATGGCGCAAGGACGTGGAGATTTTCCGTCGCGGCAATGTGAATTACCTGCGTACCTCGCACTATCCGCCCGACGAGCGCCTGCTCGAAGCGGCCGACGAATTGGGAATGTTCGTCGAGGTAGAAGCCCCCTTCTGCTGGGCACACAACGCTCCCGCCGTACCCGACAGCCTCTGGAACGACATCTTCGTCAACCAACATCTCGAGATGGTCAGCCTCAACCGCTCACATCCGAGCGTTCTCATCTGGTCTATGGGCAACGAATCCCTCAAGTGGAAGGAACTCTTTACCCGGGCGGCCGATACGGTAAAGGTCGTAGACCCCACCCGCCCACGTATCTTCAGCCAGTGGTCGCCGGACGCCGACGAAGGAGCATTAGAGATAACCAATCACCACTACCCCGGTCCTTCGGGTCCGGACACCTACCGGAATTCCAAACGTCCCGTGACGTTCGACGAATTCTGCCACCTGAACGCTTACAACCGCCTGGAGTTGGCCGCCGACCCGGGTGTACGCAACCTTTGGGGCGACCTGCTCGATGCGATGTGGACTAAAATGTATTACAGCCAGGGAGTATTGGGCGGTGCCATATGGGCCGGTATCGACGACACGTTCTTCCTGCCGCCCGACATGCGTGCCGTAGGCTACGGCACATGGGGTCCCATCGACGGATGGAGGCGCGAAAAACCGGAATACTGGGGCATGAAGAAAGCATTCAGCCCGGTTAAAATCAAGCTGAAGGGCAACGCCGCTGCCGACGGCACACTCCGTTTCGACGTAGAGAACCGCCACAACTTCACCGACCTGTCGGAATGTTCGCTGGCCTGGCGGGCCGGACGCGCGCAAGGTAAGGTAGAGATCACCCTGGCACCGCGCAAAAACGGTTCGTTCACCATCGAGTTGCCCGAGGAAGCACGTCGCGAACAAACCGTAGAACTCCACGTGACGGGCGGACGCGGGTTCGAGATCGACGTATACCGTTTCCAGATTCTTCCGCTCGCGAAGAAAGACGAACCGGCAGGCCGCAAGGTGGAACAGACGAGCCGCGAGACGGCCGAGGCCATTGAGATTACGGCCGGCGACCGCCGTTTCAGCATCAGCAAGCGCAACGGCCTGCTCTCTACGGAGCGCAAAGGAAAAAGCGAACTGAAAGATGTTCCATCGCTCATGGTCATTCCGCTCAACGGATACGGCGAAGGCATCCAGATGGTGGGCCGCGACCAGAACTTCACGCCCTTCAATCCCGTCTGCGAGGACTGGCTGGCATCGTCCATCAGCTATTCCACCGGCGCCGAGGGCACGGACATCACCGTCAAGGGTGCATACAAGGAAGCCGAGGGGCAGTTCGTCTACCACATAGATGCCACCGGCGGACTGACCGTCGACTATGATTTCCGCATGAAGCAGGACATCTCACCGCGCCAGTTCGGCCTCCGTTTCACACTGCCTGCCTCGTACACGCACCTGGCATGGAAACGCCGTGGCTACTGGAACGTATATCCGGAGGAACACATCGGCGCCCTGGAAGGCAAGGCCGAAGCATTCGACCGAAGCCTGCCCGTCTCGAGCATCGCCGGCCCGCACGACAAACCCTCGAAGAACTGGATCTACGACCAGACGGCAGCCGGTTCGAACAACTTCCGTTCCACCAAAACGGGTATCGAATGGGCCGAAATTTCAGGAAAGGGCGACGAAATGCTGCGCGTCAACTCCGACGGTACGCAGC
>CATXZX010000215.1 GCA_958404085.1 uncultured Prevotellaceae bacterium
GTTCGGCTTCTAAGGTCAGCGCGTCGGTCAGGAAGGTACCCGTGTGGTGGTACTTGTCGAGTCCGGGTACGGCGCGTGCTTTCCAGCCTTTGTATTTGCCATAACCGTTTTCGGACAGGTAGCTGGCGGGATGCCCGATGGCCGAACCGGCTACGTTGACGTCGAAGCCGAGGCAGAGCGGGTCGTGGCCTTCGGCATGCTGGTTGGAGAAATGGGCCTTGCCCACGTGGATGGTCTTGTAGCCGGCATCGCGGAGCAGGCGCGGGTAGGTGGTACTTTGGCTCGAGAGGCCGTTCCAGTTCCAGTCGTACGGACCGTATGGGTCGCGGTTGTTGGTCTCGGCGTTTATCCAGTTGGTCGTGCGGTGGCGGGCGGCGTTCTGGCCCGTCAGGAGCGACGTGCGCGACGGCGAGCTGACACTTTGGGCGTAGAACTGCGTAAAGCGTATGCCCTGTGCGGCCAGGCGCTCCATGTTGGGCGTGCGGTACCAGCGGTTGAGCGGCTGTTCGACGGGATTGCCGTTCCGGTCGGTGACGAACGGGAGCGACGTGTCCATCAGTCCCATGTCGTCTACCAGGAACACGACGATGTTGGGGCGGTCCTGTTGTTGGGCCGTGGCGGAGAGAGCGGGCAGGAGGCAGAGGCCTGTACAGGCCATTTGTGCGGCTTTTTTCATTTTTGCGGGGGTTGGGGGTGTCAGGGTTCTTTCTTGTAATCCCGTTCGACGTACTTCTTCAGCCGGGCCGCCTGTTCGGGGTAGGCATACGTCACGTCGTGCAGTTCGGACGGGTCGGTGTTCAGGTCGTAGAGTTCGGCCCCTCGGTTGCGGGTGGCCGGTATGTATTTCCAGTTGTCCTTGCGGATGGCTATCTGGCCGCCGTTGTTCTGTACCATGATGTACTCCCGGTAGGGCGGGGCGTCGGGGGCGGCAAACAGTGCGGAGCCGTCCTGCGTGTCGCGGGCCTCCTCTTTCGTGATGGGGAGTTGGAGCAGGCCGGCAAAGGTGGAGAGCATGTCCAGGTAGGTGAAGGGTTGGTTCTGTACGAAGGGCGATTTGACCTTTTCGGGCCATGAGAAGATAAACGGGACCCGTGTGCCGGCTTCGTGGAGCGAGTATTTCTGTCCGCGGAGGCCGCCGAAGGGGTCGTGGCCGTTGATGTGTTCCAGCGCGCCGTCGTCGTAGCCTTCCTTCACCATCGGTCCGTTGTCGCTGGAGACGATGAGAATCGTGTTTTCGTAGATGCCCTGTTCCTTGAGCGTCCGGACGATTTCGCCTACGCAGAAGTCGAATTCCTCGATGACGTCTCCGTAGATTCCGGCCTCCGACCTGCCGCGGAAGGCTGCTGCCGGTACGCGCGGCTCGTGGGCATTGTGTGTGGCGTAGTACATGAAGAAAGGTTTCTTAGCGTGTCCGCGGATGTACGATTTGGCCTTGTCCAGAAGCGTCTGGCCCATGGTTTCGTCTTTCCAACGGGCTTTTTGGCCGCCGCTCATCCAGCCGATACGGCTGATGCCGTTTACGATGGTCGCGTCGTGGCCGAGGTGGGGCTTCAGCTTCAGCAGGCCGTGGTTTTCGCGTCCGGTGGGGTCGTTTCCCACCTTCTTCCGGTACGAAACCTGTATCGGGTCGGCGGGGTCCAGGTTGACGACGCGGTTGTTTTCGATGTAGACGCAGGGCACCCGGTCGTTGGTGGCCGGGAAGTAATAGGCGTAGTCGAATCCGACGGCGCAGGGACCCCTGTCGATGTCGCCGTTGAAGTCGACGGGGGCTTCCTTCCGGCCCAAGCCCAGGTGCCACTTGCCGACCAGGGCCGTCTGGTAGCCGGATTTCTTCAGGAAGGCCGGTAGCGTTGTAGCGGTCGGGTCAATTGTCAGAGGAGCGTCGGCCGGCAGGATTCCTACGTTTTAATGTAAACGGGGGCGGCAGGACGGTTATGCCAGGATGGCTTCGATGGCTTGTATTTCTTCGTTGTCCAGCGGAACGCATTCGGCACTGTGCAGGCTGTCGAGCAGTTGTTCGGGACTGCTTGCTCCGACGATGACCGACGTGACGCCCGGCCGGTCGAGTACCCAGCGCAAGGCCATCTGGGCCAGCGTGTTGCCCCGTCGTAGTGCCAGTCCGTTCAGGGCCGCGAGGCGGTCGCGCAGGGCGTCGGTCAGCACGTCGGGCCGCAGCGAGGCCTCGCGGTTCATGCGCGAGTCGGCCGGTATGCTGTGCAGGTAGCGTTCTGTGAGCAGTCCCTGGGCCAGGGGCGAGAACGATACGAAGCCGATGCCCCGTTCCTGCGTGTCGGCCGTGATGCCCTCGGTCTCGGGGGCGCGGTCGAGCAGGTTGAGCCGTCCCTGATAGACCAGGCAGGGCACGTCGCGCGCGGCCAGGTAACCGTAGCCGTAGGCGGCCGCCTGGCGCGGCCAGCGCGACAGGCCCACGTAGAGCGCCTTGCCCGCGCGTACAATGTCAACAAGGGTCTGGAGCGTCTCGTCGAGCGGTGTGTGGGGGTCGTAACGGTGGCTGTAGAACAGGTCCACGTAGTCCAGTCCCATGCGTCGCAGGCTTTGGTCGAGGCTGGCCATGAGGTATTTGCGCGAGCCCCAGTTGCCGTAGGGGCCGGGCCACATGTCGTAGCCGGCCTTCGAGGCGATGAACAGTTCGTCGCGCCAGGGGCGGAGCGAGGTGCGCAGGATGCGGCCAAAGGTTTCCTCGGCCGCGCCGTAGGGAGGCCCGTAGTTGTTGGCCAGGTCGAAGTGGGTGATGCCGTGGTCGAAGGCTGTCTCTACGATGCGGCGTGCCGTGTCGAAGGGCCGGTCGGAGCCGAAGTTCTTCCACAGTCCGAGCGAGATGCGGGGCAGCAGGATGCCGCTGTTTCCGGCGCGGCAGAAGGCAGCCCGGTCGTAGCGGTCGGCAACGGGAATGTAGCGAGGTGTCTCCATAGGTGTGTCGGTTTTTGTGTAATTGGTTTGATGCCACAAAGATAGAAATACTCGTTCACATATGGATGGCGTTTATAGAAATAAATATAAACGATTGAAAAGCCGGACCTTGTTTTTTCGGCTGCTGCATGAAATGCTTTATCTTTGTCCCTGAAATTATTGACGATAAACTGAAAGAGTATGGAAAAGAAAACGTTGGCAATCGTGGCGGGACTGGCACTGCTGGTGTCTTCCTGTCGTGTTTCGGAAAAGGCAACCGGATTAAGCCCGGTAGATGGCGAGTGGACCATCGAACAGGCGGGGGGAGTAACTATCAGTCCCGATAACGAGGGGCAGATGCCGTACGTGGGGTTCATTACGAGCGAGAACCGTGTGTACGGCAACAGTGGATGCAACCGCATATCGGGTTCTTTCGAGACCCGGAAGAAGAACCGCAGCCTGCGTTTCGGCCATTTTGCCGCAACCATGAGGATGTGTCCCGACATGGCGACCGAAGAGGCCGTACTGAAGGCCTTGGACGGGGTGGCGTCGTATCGCGCGGCGGGAAAACAGCAGTTGGAACTCTGCGATGCGCAGGACCGCGTTGTGGCGAAACTGACGAAACGTTTCGAACCGTTGGCGTGGAAGGCCTTGGGAGGCCGCTGGTTCGTCTCGAAGGTCTACGGACGGGTAATTGACCGCCAGGGCGAAGAACGGCCTTATATGGAGATTGTTCTGACGGCCGGCAAGTTGTACGGATTTGCCGGATGCAACCGCATGTCGGGCACCTTCCGGCCCGATACGACCGATATTTATGCCTTCAGCGTTTCGCAGATGAGTACGACGCGCATGATGTGTCCCGACATGGACGTAGAGGCTGACATTTGTAACGCCCTGGCCCGTGCCTGTCGTGCCGGAAAACTGGTAGACGGCAACGTGGCCCTCTATGACAAGGACGGTATGCAGCTGTTTGTACTTACGCGCAAATAAAAAAACGGGCCGTGCCCGCATACGGAAAGTCCGGAAACAAGGCGGACGGTGGCTCCCACGGGGGAGGCCGGTGCCTTGTTTCCGGACTTTTTGTATGCGGAGCGCTTAGCGCGGCCATACGGACTCGGGCCATGCCGAACCCGTGCGGTCGTTGTAGCGGCGTACCGTGACGGCAAAGAGCCGGCGTACGAAGGGCATGACGTGGGTTCCGCCCACGACGGTGCGGCGGCGCATCTCGGCTACCTCGGCCTGCAGGACGGCCACGCGGCGGTAGGCCGTCTCGAAGGCCCGGTTGTCGTGGTGTTCGAGGGCGGCGGCCATGGCTACGGTCTGTTCGCCCATCTGTCCGATGAGGCCGAAGTGTACCAGCCAGGGGCGTATCTCGCTGACGAGCGGCCCGTTGCTGCGGCTCAGGAGCAGGTCTTGCGAGGCTTGTACCATCTGGCTGAAGGCTGCTTTCAGGCCGTTGAAGGCCACGCGGGCGTAGCGGCCGGCCTGGAGGTATTCGCTCTCGATGGACTCGAAAATGGGTTGCAGGTATTCGGACTCGTTACGCGGGA
>CATXZX010000216.1 GCA_958404085.1 uncultured Prevotellaceae bacterium
GTTCCAGTTTGGGACATGCGGCAAAAACCGTGGCGCCTCCGGTGCTGAACACCGGCCCTCTGAAGTGTATCTGCTCCAGGTTGGCGCAGTTTGCTATGGTATACCATCCGTCCATGTGTTTCAGGAATCCTTTTATCTCAATTTCCTTTACCGATGGAAGCTCGCAGAGGGCATTGCCCGCAATGTATTCGACATCGTTCATCGAAAGGGTGCGGAGTTTCTTGTTCTGGCAGATTCCGAACGGCATAATCGTCTTCAGATATTGAGGGAATACGATTTCTTCCAATGAGTCGCACTTGTTTATCGCATAGCTTTCGATGCTGCACCCTTCGGGTATTGTCAGGCGGCGGATCGAGGTGTGTTCGAGCGACCCGACATCCAGCTTTTCGGCCTGTTCCGGCAATACGATTTCCGTCAGTTGCGTACATTTTCTGAACAGGAAGCGCGGTACGGTACGCTCGTCGGAGGTGTATTGCTCTTTTTCGCGATACGAATACGGCATACCTCCCACGGCAAATTTCACGTCGCGCATATCGATTCGCGTGAGTTTACCGGGTGTCGCTTGTTCGTTGGCGTCGCAACCGGCCATTTCGCGTAAGAACCGTAAATCGCTGCTGTTCAGACTTCCGCTGATCTTCAGTGACGTTACTTTGTACTTGGCCTTTTCGCCGATCATGGTTGCCAGAGTTCCGGGGACGTTTATCCGGATTTTCATGCTTTTGGCCGTTGCGCTGCCCGATAAGGCAAAAAGCAGCAACGAGCATACGGTTAATCGCTTGATGTTCATAGTCGTTTTTCGTTTGAATGTTTGTAAATGAAATAAATACGACAGATTTTATACCGCAATCGTTATCAGTCGTCAAAGGTAAACGATTTTATTGAAAAAATACGATTGTGTAAATTAAAAAGGAGGATTCTTTAAAATTTTCGGCTGGTTTTCAACGATTCTTTTCCGTGTGGGAGAACAGGAGGGGGCCGGTAGACGAAACTTCGGGCCCGCTTTTTCGAAAAACCTCGCAGGTCGTAAAAAATAGCGGCCCGCTTTTTAAAACGTCCTGCGTATCGGGCGAAAAACGTATCTTTGCCCTGTTTTATACGAATACTAATTTTCAGAACTATGAAGATACCTTTGTTGCTTGCGGCCGCTACGGCCGTTACACAGGCTGGCGCAGCTACCCGCCAGCGTCCCCACATCGTGTTGCTGATGACCGACCAGCACCGTTTCGATGCTCTGGGGTGTATGGGAAACAAGGCCGTCATATCGCCCCACATCGACGCCTTGGCCGCCGACGGAACGCTTTTCATGAACGGTTACTCCAGTTGCCCCAGCAGCACGCCGGCACGGGCCGGACTGCTTACGGGCTTGGCGCCGTGGCATCACGGCATGTTGGGTTACGGGCAGGTAGCCGAAAAATATCGCTATGAAATGCCTCGCATGTTGCACGACGCGGGTTATTACACCTACGGCATCGGCAAGATGCACTGGCATCCGCAGCGCAACGGACACGGGTTCGACGGCCTGTTGCTCGACGAAAGCGGCCGTACGGAGGACCCTTATTTTGTGAGCGACTACCGCCAGTGGCTGCAGGAACAGGCACCGGGGACCGACCCGGATGCGACCGGCATCGGGTGGAACGACCACGGCGCACGTGTCTACCAGCTTCCCGAGAAACTTCATCCTACGTATTGGACCGGAAAGATGGCCTGCGAGTTCATTCATAACTACAACGATGAGCGTCCGCTCTTCCTGAAGGTTTCGTTTGCCCGTCCCCATAGTCCCTACGACCCTCCGAAACGTTTTCTGGACCGCTACGCACGTCGCGACGTTCCGGCGCCCTCTGTCGGCGATTGGTCGCGTGAGCGGTTCGGTGCCCCGGTCGATGTGGAAAAGGCCTCCAGCAGTGCGGCCTACGGTAATTTCGGCGATGCGTATGCCCGCAATTCGCGTCGGCACTATTACGCCAACATTACGTTTATCGACGAACAGATCGGAGCTATCGTGCGCGAACTGAAGAAAAAGGGGATGTATGAGAATACGCTGATTCTTTTTGTCTCCGACCACGGCGATATGATGGGTGACCATTACCATTGGCGCAAGACCTATCCGTTCGAAGGCTCCGTACACGTACCTTATATAATAAAGTGGCCGGGCACCGAGGGTGTACGGCCGGGGCAGGTGAGCGCGCCTGTCGAGTTGCGCGACGTGCTGCCCACTTTCCTCACGGCGGCCGGCGTAGCTGTGCCCGATTCGATGGACGGATGCCCGCTTCAGGATTTGGGACACGGCCGGACGGAGGGCTGGCGCCGTTACATAGACCTCGAACACACGCGTTGTTACCGGGCGGACGAAGACTGGTGTGGCCTGACGGACGGGCGGATGAAGTACGTATGGTACTTTTATGACGGGCGCGAAATGTTGTTCGACTTGAAGCAGGACCCTTATGAATGCCGGAATCTGGCCGGCGATGCGTCGCGGCGGACCACCTTGGAGGCCATGCGGGCGGCTTTGGCCGAACATCTGAGCGAACGGGGCGACTTCTATGTCAGCGACGGCCGGCTGGTAGTCCGGAAACAGAGCCTGTTGTATAGTCCGCTATACCCGGGGAAGAAAAAGAAATAAGACTTGTTGTCCGGAGGAATTTTGCCGTACCTTCCTCCGGACGACTTACAATCTGTCAGTACTCCGTGTCAGAATGACTGACAGACTGTCGCGAAAAAAAACGACGAAGGCTTTTTATCGCTTTTGGCACGGTTTTCGCAGTCAGTAAGGTGTCGGTCCGCACAAGGGCCGACAGATACGACAAAATATAAAACATTTTAATAATACAGTGTAGTATGAATATTAAACCTTTAGCAGACAGAGTTTTGATTGCTCCTGCTCCGGCAGAAGAGAAAACCATCGGCGGTATCATTATCCCCGATACAGCAAAAGAAAAACCCCTTCAGGGAAGCGTATTGGCCGTAGGTAACGGAACGAAAGACGAGGAAATGGTTCTGAAGGCAGGCGATACGGTATTGTATGGTAAATATGCCGGAACCGAAATAGAGGTTGATGGCGAGAAATACCTGATTATGCGCCAGAGCGATGTGCTGGCAGTGATGGCATAAAGTGTATTCGGATTACAACAAAGAGTTTAGTATAAAAAGTTTTCTCCCGATACGGATTTATCCGGGACTGTAATTTTAAAAACAAGAATCATGGCAAAAGATATAAAATATAATGTAGAAGCTCGCGAACTGCTTCGCGAAGGTGCTGACGCGTTGGCTAACGCAGTGAAGGTTACACTCGGTCCGAAAGGCCGCAATGTAGTTATCGACAAAAAGTTCGGCGCTCCGCGCATCACGAAGGACGGTGTTTCCGTAGCAAAGGAAATCGAACTGGACAACGCATTCATGAATGCCGGTGCGCAGCTGGTGAAGAGCGTGGCAAGCAAAACGGGTGACGATGCCGGTGACGGTACGACTACGGCAACGGTGCTGGCTCAGGCTATCCTGACCGAAGGCATGAAGAACGTGGCTGCCGGTGCCAATCCGTTGGACGTGAAACGCGGTATCGACAAGGCTGTGGCTAAAGTGGTGGAGAGCATCAAGTCGCAGGCTGAGGAAGTGGGTCAGAGCTATGAGAAGATCGAGCAGGTTGCAACGATTTCTGCCAACAATGACCCTGAAATCGGTAAACTGATTGCTGACGGAATGCGTGCCGTGACTGTAAACGGCGTCATCACGATCGAAGATGCCAAAGGCCGTGAGACGGTGCTGAAAACCGTTGAAGGTATGCAGTTCGACCGGGGTTATCTGTCGCCTTACTTCGTAACGGAGACCGAAAAGATGGCTTGCGTGATGGAGAAACCCTATGTCCTGATATACGACAAGAAAATCTCGAACCTGAAAGACTTCCTGCCTATTCTTGAACCGGCTGTCCAGACGGGTCGCCCGTTGCTGGTGATTGCCGAGGACGTAGACAGCGAGGCACTGACAACATTGGTCGTAAACCGCTTGCGCTCGCAGTTGAAGATCTGCGCTGTGAAAGCTCCCGGATTCGGCGACCGTCGCAAGGCCATGCTCGAGGACATCGCTGTCCTGACAGGCGGTGTTGTTATTTCGGAAGAGAAGGGTCTGAAACTGGAACAGGCTACGATCGAAATGCTGGGTACGGCCGAGAAAGTGACCGTCACCAAAGACAATACGACCATCGTTAACGGTGCGGGTGCAAAAGAAAATATCGAGGCACGCATCGAACAGATCAAGAACGAAATCAAGAACACGACTTCTTCCTACGACAAGGAGAAACTGCAGGAACGTCTGGCCAAGTTGTCGGGTGGCGTATGCGTACTCGAAGTGGGTGCTGCGTCCGAGACCGAGCAGAAAGAGAAAAAAGACCGTTGCGACGATGCGCTTTGTGCAACACGTGCAGCTATCGAAGAAGGTGTCGTAACCGG
>CATXZX010000217.1 GCA_958404085.1 uncultured Prevotellaceae bacterium
AAACAGGGCGATCGCCCAAATCAATCGTACCTATCTTCATAGTCGTTCGTTCGTAGGTGCAAAGATAGTGTATTTTTCGAAGGTCCGGCCGAAAAACAGCACGGAGATATTTCGGATAAGGAGGCCCCTGTTTTAAAACGGCGGCCTCCTCGTCCGAAACCGGTACGCCCTCAGCGCCGGCACCTCACGAGCAAGTGTCGGCTGTCAGGACCGGTCGTGGCAAACAGGTAGCAGTCGCCGCCCTCGGCCAGGCGCAGGCGGCGGTACAGTTCGGCCACGGTGGCCGGAAAATTGCGCACCGTCAGATTGGCCGCGCGCAGGCCGAAAGTTTCATTACTTCATAAATTGAACCTAAACTCTTCCATCATCCTTTACTTTCAATCTAAACAGATATGCCATGCTTCTATTCTACCGGATAATTCTATCAAAAAACATGTACGCAGCGTAGAAACAGGATTGGAAAGATTAACCGGAAATATTATCCCACAAAATTATTTTTTGTTTAACACAATTTATATCATACATACGCTACTATTATTATTTTATCAATAATTTTGCATTCGAGTTATCGCAATTGCATGAGTTAAACCATTGAAGGTATTATAAATAGATTACTTTCATCATGAAGATCAAGTGTAATGTATTTATCAAGTATCAGCCAAAAGACAACAGAGACAGGAGATGGTTATTGTGTCTGTATATATTTTTAATGTGTTTGCATACCGATGCGGCAACTTTGGACAGACACTTTTCTTCCATATCCGATACATTACAAAATGATACGGCATACATCTTTACGGAGAAGGTTCTGTTTCCGAAATCTTCAGCTGTAATATCACCGGATTTTGCCGGCAACAGCGTCCATATAGATGCTATCCGTCATTTCTTTTCACGTGTAGACACATTGAAATATCTCCGTATAAAAATTACCGGCTCATATTCGCCTGAGGGCGCATACGGTTTCAATACCAGACTGGCCCGGTCACGTGCATTTGCACTGGCAGAGATGGTGAAAAAGGCCAATCCCCACATAGGACCTATCATATCCATCGTACACCCCGTCGGGAAAGAAAAAAACAAGTTCACACAACAACGTTCAGCAAAACTTTGGGCTGTCTATCGCAGTTATCCGAATAAGACTTCTTTGAAAGATACCGTGATTCTGAAGAATGACACCATCTCGTCCCGAGATACGCTTCTGCCCGTTGTTGCCGGCTCCGTTACTGATATTGGCAATCCTGTTATTGACCCGGTCGGCAACAAGCATCTGCGTGGCACTTACAGCGGGCTGTTTGACAGACTGTTTCTTACCACTAATCTATTGTATGATGTAGCCCTGACCCCTAATATCGGTGTGGGCGTAAGCGTTACGGACAGGATTACCGTACTTGCCGACTGGATTTATGCTCGATGGAACAACCGTGATAAAAGGTACTATTGGCGTATATATGGCGGTGATATGGAAGCAAGATACCGTATAGGGAATCGTCGGGGACATTCACCGCTCGGCGGTCATCAAATAGGTGCATATTGTTCAATGGCTTGTTATGACTTCCAAGCAGGACGCAGCCACAAAGGTGTGCTTTCCGACAAATGGAACTATGCGGTAGGTATGTCATACACCTATTCAATGCCCATAGCCACACGCTTTAACATTGACTTCAGTCTTGGTATGGGTTATTCGTGGGGAACATACAAGAAACACAGGCCTATCGATGACCACGATGTATGGCTATCAACACATAAGTTGAAATGGTTTGGTCCTACACGGGCGGGCATATCGCTTGTATGGCTGTTAGGAGATACAACGGCCAATCGCAGGAAAGGAGGCCATAAATGACCGAAACGACGATGTGTTTGCGTCAGCTGATATCAGAAAGAATGGCAAGATACCTCATGGCGGTTATGCTGACGATATTGCTTCTCACAGGATGCACACAGAGGGATTTGTGCTATGACCACTCGCACTACTCTCCCGTTAGAATCACATTCGACTGGTCGCTTGCTCCCGATGCCGAACCCAGTACAATGGTCGTGTGGTTCTTCCCCGTCGACGGCGGAAAGGGAATACGCTATGAACTGATGCGAAACCATGCACGTAATGGCACGGACTTTAACACTACTATCAAGATTCCTCCGGGAACCTATCGCATCGTAAGTCACAACGGTGATACCGACAACAAAGAACGCGGCCAATCTTTCTACAACTATGAGATATTCACGGCAGAAGACAACATACTCGCACCATTGAACCGGTCAGGTGAAGCACCGCGTCCCGACGATACAGACAACCAGCCCATCCGAAGAGAAGCCAGTACGCTCTATGCCTATACCTATGACGAAACTGTCACCGTAATACCGAGCGCCACACAAGCGGTAGAGGTCGTCATCGCACCGCGCGAGGTGACGTCGATATGGGACATACGTATAACGGGAGTGACCAATCTTGCCAACGGGGTTGATGCAAGTGCTGTCGTTACCGGCGTGGCCGAATGCTGGAATCCGGCGGCCGAACATCCCGGCGGAACAGAGATTACCGTACCTTTCCCGTTGTATGCCTGTGCGGAAGACTGCCTCAGAGGTTCCGTAGTACTCTTCGGCGACAACGCCCCGCACGACGTGCGCCACAAGCTCAGGATTTACACATCCTACATGTACTACTACGACTTCGACATCACCGAACAGGTACATGCCGCAGCAGGTAAGCACTACGTGGAAATCAGAGTGGACGGTATGAACCTTCCTCATGCAGGAAGCGGTATGGGAACGGGAGTAACGGATTGGGAAGAAGAAAACGAAGAAATCAAGATGTAAAAACTATTTATAATTTAAATCAAACAAGTATGAAGCTAAATTCTATTTCATTTGCATTGATGGCAGCGATAGCTTTGTCGTCATGCTCAAGCGAAGAGATTGTAGACACCAACTCAGACGTTCAAGGTAAAGCGATTAGCTTTAATCCCATGGTGGGACATGCTACACGCGCCGTCGAAACTACTATCAACAATTTAGGCGACTTTTCCGTCTATGCCAAAGGCGTACATCCACACGGAACGCTTTACGAATCATTCATAATTGGTAATGGAACAAGCGGACCTGAAACAGCTCATTATAATAATGAGGGCATAACCGATGAAGGCAAAGGAATTTGGGAACTTGACCGCAAAGTATATTGGCCTTCCGGTATGAACGATATGTTATTTTGGGCATTTACTACACAACAACGGCCTAAATCAGACACCGACAACTCTACTTTATACAGTGGAAGCATATCGTTTGATCAAACAACAGGACCCAAGATAACAGGATTCGAACCGAAAAGAGCCGACCTTACAACAACGTCGGGTACTGAATGGATAGATGGACACAGCCAGAAAGATCTGCTCATTGCATTCACACATCAGAAGAGTTCAGAATCGACAGCAATAAGTCTGAATTTCAAGCATGCTTTGTCACAAATCGATATTCAGGCACAGCAAAGAAATAAAGAAACTACCGACCATCGCATCGTCAAAATCAAAGGTGCATGGATCGTCAATGCCCAGACGAAAGGCACGCTGTCGGCAGGATACAAAACAACATCTACGAATAATATATTTTCATATACAGAGAATGCCACATGGGCTCTTGAGAATGTTTCAGGCCTTTATGGAAGCTATTATAAAAACGCGGTGGAACTTACATCCACATCCACACAAAATATATTAGGAAACAACGGTAATCTCATGATTATTCCTCAAAATGTTGCAGAATGGGATAAATCCACGAATAATAGTGGAGCATATATCCTATTACTATGCCGTGTGGAATTGAAACATGACGGATCTACTCATAACGGAAATGACGGTGACCTATCCGATATTTTTGTCGACGAGACGAATGGCTGCCACTACCACCAGTTATTCCCAACCAACGCGACCTACAACGCAGACCAATACGGTTTCTCCTGCGTTCCACTGAGTGCTATGTGGGAAATGGGTAAAAAATACACCTATACCCTCGACATTTGTGGCAAAGAAACTGGAGCCGGCATCTATCCTCCCATTATCAGCGATGATATGTTAAAAACATTGGTGCCCACCTCAGAAAAAGATAATATTATCAGAAACACAGATGAAGCTAAAGTCGGTAAAAAAGTATTAAACGATCCTATCAAGTTCAGCGTTTCCGTGACGGGATGGAAGGAACAAACAGGAGAGTGGATAAACGGACAATAATGGCCGTATAATTGGCAATTAATAAAATAACCGCCTAAGGAGTGTCGCATGATATTGTATTTCAAATTGAGTGCGACATTCCTTTCCTCATTACACTCAAAACATCAACAAGTAAATGACACATTTCACATTCCATAGGTTCAGCGTAGTTTCGTTATATATGTGGGCGGCAGCATTCGTCTGTTCATGCGACGACGGACTGAACGATAACGGTC
>CATXZX010000218.1 GCA_958404085.1 uncultured Prevotellaceae bacterium
GGTAGTGAGCAACTTGGCGCTTTTCGAATAAAGTTTGATGGTCTTGTCTACGCGGATGTCTATTTTGGTAAAATAATCCTTGTTGAAAGACTCGTTTTTCAGCACGTCGCCGCTCTGCAGAATACGTTGCTCTTTCAATTCTTTCTTAGTTCCGAACACATACCACGCCGTATGCAACTGCTTGTCCTGCGCCGAAACGGTCTCTTCCTTCTGCTTATTATCGGCCGTCAGGTCCGAAACATTGCTGTTCAGGTCTGCAATAGTCTGGTCCTGCTCGGCTATCCGAATATTCTTGGCCTCCAGTTCTTTCTGCAACTGTTCTATTTGTCCGTTCTTCTGTTCGATTTCGTTGTTTAATTGCTCGATTGTTTCCTGCAACTTCGTATTATTGAACGAACTGCCCTTCAGTTGCTGCTGGAGGTGCGCAATGCGCTCTTTGTTGAGCTGCATCGTGCGTTTGATGAAGGCGATGCTTTCGGTCAGGTCCTCACGCGAAGCCTCGGGGTTCTCCTTCTCGAGATTAATGCGTCCCTCGGCCTCGTTAATCTGACGCAAACCTTCCTGCACATCATTGAACGTACTCATGATATCGTTGAGTTCGGTATCACGCTGATTGATAATTTGCACAAGCGAATCCCGCTCGGCCTGCTGGGCTGCATTACGGCCGGAACCTTTGTCGTCGCATGACATAACAAGAGCCACGCTGCACGCTACAAGAATCATTTTTTTCATCATAATGGTTCACTATTTGGATTTTTACTTTTTACTTTTTTCTTTCCGCCCACGACGATTACGATTTCCCCGCGCGGTTCTTCCTCTTCGAAGTGTGCTATCAACTCGGCCACGGTACCCCGCACACACTCCTCGTGTACCTTTGAAATCTCGCGACATACGGCAGCAGGACGGTCGGGCCCGAAGTATTCGGCAAACTGCTGGAGAGTCTTGACCAAGCGGTAGGGAGACTCATAAAACAGGATGGTCCGGCTTTCGTCGGCCAACTCCTTGAGCCGCGTGCTGCGCCCTTTTTTCTGCGGCAGGAATCCCTCGAACACAAAGTGGTCGGACGGCAGTCCCGAGGCGACCAGCGCAGGCACAAAGGCCGTGGCACCGGGCAGACACTGCACCTCTACACCCTGACGGATGCAGGCACGCACCAACATAAAGCCCGGATCGGATATGGCCGGCGTACCGGCGTCGGAAACAAGCGCCACCGTCTCGCCGCCCCGAATGCGTTCGGCCATACGTTCGGCGGTCTGATGCTCATTGAACTTGTGGTGGGAAAGAAGCTGGTTCTTTATATCAAAATGTTTCAAGAGAATACCCGAAGTACGTGTATCTTCTGCCAAAATAACATCCGCTTCCTTCAGAATGCGTATGGCGCGGAATGTCATATCTTCCAAATTACCCACCGGAGTAGGTACGATATACAGAATTCCCATGTTGCAAAAATACCCAATAATCCCGACGTTTCCAATAGTTTTAACGTTAATCTTTCCAATCAACCGTTACGTTTGTGTATTTTTGCACGAGACAAGCGGTTATGCCGCAACCTTTAAACAGTTACTCTTATGAAAGAAATAACCTTCGACCGTTTCGTACGCGGTATGATTGCGATTGCAGGCATCGCAGCCTCGGTGTACATGCTCAACTACCTCAGCAGCGTCCTCCTGCCTTTTTTCGTCGCGTGGCTGATTGCATACCTTATTTATCCCATCGTCACCTTTTTCCAATACAAGCTACGCCTGCACTACCGGGTACTGAGTATCGTGGTGACACTGCTGGTATTATGCGGAATCCTGACCGTCGTATTCTTATTCACCATTCCGCCGATTGTAAGCGAGATCCTCCACCTGAAGAATCTGGCCATAACCTATCTGGAAAAAGGCATCCACGATTCCACCATACCGGAGAACACGGCCACCTTCATACGCGAGTACATCATCAACCAAATCAATGTAAACAAAGAAATCGCGCGCAACGATGTGGTGGAACTCATCCGAGAACTGACCCCGCGGATTTGGAATCTGTTTTACCAGACTGCCAATATCCTCTTCAACATCATCTCTTCCTGCATCACGCTGCTGTACATGTTTTTTCTGCTGATGGATTATGAAAAGTTCTCGAAAGGATGGATCTCGTTCATCCCCTACAAACAGCGCGACTTTGTACAAACGCTGGTAAACGACGTTGAACACGGCATGAACAGTTACTTCCGCGGTCAGTCGTTGGTGGCACTGTGCGTCGGCATCCTGTTCTCCATCGGTTTCCTGCTGATAGATTTTCCGATGGCCATCGGACTGGGCCTGTTCATCGGCGCACTGAACATGGTGCCCTACCTGCAACTGATAGGCTTTGTACCGACCATCATCCTGGCCCTGCTGAAAGCGGCCGACACGGGACAAAACTTCTGGGGCATCCTGGCCCTTGCCCTGCTCGTGTTCTGCGTGGTACAGCTTATCCAGGACCTGATACTGACTCCGAAGATTATGGGTCACCTGTTGGGCCTCTCGCCCGCACTGATACTCCTGTCGCTCTCCGTATGGGGCTACCTGCTGGGCATCATCGGCCTGATTATCGCACTGCCGCTGACCACACTCGTCATGGCCTACTACAAGCGCTACATCATAAAGCCGGAAGACGGGCTGCCCCAGCCAGCCGCCGACGACCCCGTCCTGTAAATACCTGACAAGAAGCCACACAATCCCACTACCGCCGCGGAAGCTGTAAAAAAGCTCCGCGGTTTTTCGGATTATCTCCGTGATAATTCAAAAAAACTCCGTGCCGTTTCCAAAAACAAGCAGCCGCGCGGTCCCGTAAAAAGGTCTTCCGGAACCGTGCGGCCATCCTTTTGCGCACGCCACCGCCGCCGGAACACAAAAAGAGGCTGAACGGCTCAAAATATTATTGGAAGTTATTTTGCGGAATTGCAGATTTAAACTAATTTTGCAAACGGAAGTATGTGCATTCTGCCGTCCCGAGCCCCGTCGAGGGGGATTCATGCCGGCCGGACACGATTCCTGTTACGCGAAAAACCAAGCCGACGCAAACAGAAGAAGGAGATAAAAACAATTCAAATACTAAATTTAATTCAACATTTATGTGGTTATGTAATTCATCTATCGGAAGAAAAGTTGTAATGTCCGTAACCGGCATTGCGCTTATCTTGTTCCTGACGTTTCACGCGTCAATGAATGTCGTAGCACTCTTTTCCGAAGAAGGCTACAACATGATTTGCGAGTTCCTCGGTGCCAACTGGTATGCAGTAGCAGCTACGGCAGGCCTGGCCGCCCTGGTTGTACTTCATTTCATCTTTGCCATCATTCTGACGCTTCAGAACCGGACGGCCCGCGGTGCGTCGCGTTACGCTGTGACCGACCGCCCCGCCAAAGTGGAATGGGCATCCCAGAACATGTTCGTACTGGGTGTAATCGTTGTTCTCGGCATGTTGCTCCACTTGTGGAACTTCTGGTACAACATGATGTTTGCCGAACTTCTCGGAAACTACTACATGGGCGGGCTTGCAGCCACCGACGGTTACGGTTACATAGCCCAGACCTTCTCCAACCCGCTGTTCGCCGTTCTCTACATCGTATGGCTCATCGCACTTTGGTTCCACCTGAACCACGGTTTCTGGAGCGCCATGCAGACATTGGGCTGGAGCGGCAAGACCTGGTTGTGCCGCTGGCAGACCATCGGCCTTGTCTACACAACCATCGTTATCCTGATGTTCGTTGTCGTTGTTCTGAAATTCGCCCTCTGCGGCGGTTGCTGCTAAGCACTATCCACAATATTAAAAAAAGAAACAAAGTATATGGCTACAATAGATTCCAAAATTCCCGAAGGGCCCATTTCTGAAAAATGGACAAACTACAAAGCTCATCAGAAACTCGTAAACCCGGCAAACAAGCGTAAGCTCGACATCATCGTCGTGGGTACAGGTTTGGCCGGAGCATCGGCTGCCGCATCGCTCGGCGAGATGGGTTTCAAAGTATTCAACTTCTGTATCCAGGATTCTCCGCGCCGCGCACACTCCATCGCCGCACAGGGCGGTATCAACGCTGCGAAGAACTACCAGAACGACGGCGACTCTGTATACCGCCTCTTCTACGATACGGTAAAAGGCGGTGACTACCGCGCCCGCGAGGCAAACGTTTACCGTCTGGCCGAAGTCAGCGCAAACATCATCGACCAGTGTGTAGCCCAGGGAGTACCCTTTGCCCGCGAATACGGCGGTCTGCTTGCCAACCGTTCCTTCGGCGGCGTACAGGTAAGCCGTACGTTCTACGCGAAAGGTCAGACCGGCCAGCAGTTGCTCCTGGGTGCCTACTCCGCATTGATGCGCCAGGTACACGAAGGCACCGTCAAACTGTATTGCCGCTACGAGATGCAGGACAT
>CATXZX010000219.1 GCA_958404085.1 uncultured Prevotellaceae bacterium
TTGGCTATGTATACCATGGGGCCGGATTCGGCGATGGGGTGCGTCTGGCGCGGATTCCGTTGGGCCTGGAATAGGTAATACGACGTCTTGGGTTGGCGGTAGGCGTCCATGATGCCTCCGTAGAAGGGGTCGGGATGATAACCCCGCTGGTGGTCGAACGAGTGCCACAGGGCACCGCCCACGTGCTGGCGCGGCGTGCGGTAGAGGGTCTCGAAGCAGGTGTACGTATAGGCCGGATGGGCGTAGTGTTCAGCCTGTACGAGCATGGGCACTTCACCCCAGTTGCGGGCTACGCGGCTCGGTGAGTTGTGCGAGCCCCAGTCGTCTACGTTGTCGCCCCATTCGCGGGTAAAGAAGGTGATGTCGTTGTCATTGTACGCGGCGTTGGCATCGCCCGGATTGCCGGTCGAGGGGTGGGCGAACTGCACCTTGAAGTACTGGCTGCCGCGTGCCCGGCTGTCGCAGGCCGTGTAGCAGGACGGATAGGGGTATTCCTCGTGTACGATCCGGTCGACTTTTTGGGCAAAGGTGTCCGGGTAGTGCGTTTCGTTGAGGATGGGTTCCCACAGCCATACGCAGGGATGGTTGCGGTCGCGCCTTACCATTTGGCGGATGTTGTCGTAGACGCGTTCGGCAAATACCGGCTCGTTGTTCCAGAATTGCCATCCGGGCGTGTTGACAATGACGAAGAGTCCCAGTTCGTCGCAGGCATCCATGAATGCGGGGTCTTGCGGGTAGTGGGCGTTGCGTATCATGCGCAGGCCGGCGTCGCGCAGTTTTTTGGCGTCGCGCCAGTGCTGGCTGTTCGAGAGGGCGTTGCCCACAACGGCAAAGTCCTGGTGGCGGTTGGCGCCTATGAGTTTGTCGGGATAGGGCTTTCCGTTGAGCCAGAAACCGTCTTTGCCTTTGAATGCAAGGCTGCGTATGCCGATTCGGCGGGTGTAACCGTCGGCTACCTGTCCGCGGCGGTCGTACAGCCGTACGTTCAGCCGGTACAGGGTGGGCGACTCGGGCGACCAGAGCCGCGGGGTGCGTATCTTGCCTTCGGCATGTACCGTTCCGTCTGCGCCGCTCCGCAGGTTCAGCCGTCCTTGTCCGTTCCACACGGTCCGTCCGTCGGCATCTTTCAGTTCGAAGTCCGCTTTACCCGAAAAGGCTTTTGTCGAAGCGTTGCGTATGTGGAGGTCCAGCCTCATGGTGGCGGCTTGTTCCGATACGTCGCGAAAAGAGACGAAGAGGCCTCCTCCGGCCGTCAGTCTCTCGGTGTTGGGGTCGGTGATGTAGACCGGGTTGTGGGCGATGAGCCAGCAGTCGCGGTAGATACCGCCGAAGTAGGCAAAGTCGAGGGCCTGCTGCGGTTTACCGGGCGGGTAAGAGGGATTGTCGCTGTTGTCGGCTTTGACGGCTATGAGGTTTTCCGAACCGGGGCGCAGGTGTTCGGTGATGTCGGCCGTGATGGGCAGGAATCCACCGTAGTTGGTCCGTACCTTGGTACCGTTCACCCAGATTTCGCTGTAACCCATGATGGCTTCGAAGTGCAGGAACAGGCGTTTGCCGCGCAGGCTGTCGGCGGGACTGAAGTGCTTGCGGTACCATACGGGACCCTGGTAGTTGACACACCCGCTGGCATCGGCCGGAAGTTCTTCCATGCCATCGGGAAGCGATACGACCTTCCAGTTGCGGTCGTCGTAGTCGGGGCGCTCGGCGCCGGGGGCATCGCCCTTATGGAAACGCCATGCGGGATTCATGCTGAATACGTTGCGTCCGGTTCCTTCGAGCGGATAGAAACCGGCTACGGAGAAACGGGCTTCGTGGTCCGGGGCGGCAAAAGCGGCCGAGGTCAGAAGGACGGCGAGGGAGAAAAAGAGATTTTTTAGAAGTTTCATAATAAATAGGTTGGATCTGAATTTGCAGAAGTGGGAGGCCCGGCTGTTTCCGGCTTAGAAGGGAATGCGGAATTCCCTGATTTCGCGGCGCAGGGCGTGTGCTTTTCCGTCGGTCAGGCTGTCGAGCAAAGCCCAGAAGCGCGGCCCGTGGTTCATTTCGCGTGTGTGGCACAGTTCGTGCAGCATGACGTAGTCTATCAGGTGCGTCGGGAGCAGGAGCAGATAGAGCGATAGGTTGATGTTGCCCAGCGACGAGCAGCTTCCCCAGCGGCTCCGGGCATTTTTGATGGTTACGCGCCGGTAGGCGAAACCGTGTGTCTGGGCCAGGGCTTGGAGGCGGGGCGGCAATAGGCTGCGGGCCTGTTTGCGAAGTTCCTCGACAAGGGCTTTCCGGAGCCATGCGTCGGTACGCGGGTCCGAGAAATCGGCCTGGGGCGGGTAGATGAATGCGGCTTTCCCGCAGGAGGAACGTACGTAGTAGCTGGGATGCGTGCCGGCCTCGAACCGGAAATCGAACAAATCGGTATGTAGCTGGAAGTCGGGGCTGAGGTGTTGCATGCGTGGGCGGATGGGGACGGAACGGAGAGGATTAACGGATGTCGATGAGCTTGTGAGTCTGCAGGCTGAGTCTCCATTGCGGATTTTTCAGGATGTAGTCTACCACGTCTTCGGTATTGGAACACGAACAGGGCTGGAGGAAAAAATGCTTGGCAGGCAGTTTTTCGTAAGCTCGGAGGTCTTGTCCGGTATAGACGACCTTTACTTCGTCCATTTTCTTCAGTTTGATGCGTGCACCGGCCTTCGGCGAACACGTCACCCAGTCGATGCCGCGGGGAAGGGCACAGGTCCCGTTCGTCTCGATGCAGACGTATTTGCCGGCTTCGTGGAGCAGGTCTATCAGGTTGCGGTCTATCTGCAGGCCGGGCTCGCCGCCCGTCAGTACGACGTGGCTTACGGGGTATTGGCAGACGTACCACATGATGACATCGTCGTGCATGAGGGTGCCCTGTTCGTGGTCGGTATCGCAAAAGGGACAGCGCAGGTTGCATCCCGAGAAGCGGATGAAGATGGACGGAGTGCCCGTGTAGAATCCTTCGCCTTGCAGGCTGTAGAATATTTCGTTAATCTTTTTCATAGACGGCTGTGTTGTTTTCCGACTCGCGGACTTCTACCTTGAAGCAGTGGGGCACTTGTTCGCAAATCCAGCGGGCTATGTTTTCCGCCGTGGGGTTGAACGGAAGAATCTCGTTCAGGTTGGCATGGTCCAGCTGGGAGTGGATGTCTTCCTTGATGCGGGTAAAGTCGATGACCATGCCGTCGGCATTCAGTTCGGCGGCGCGGCAGTGGATAGTGATAATCCAGTTGTGGCCGTGCAGACGTTCGCATTTGCTCGCATAAGAGAGGCTGAGGCTATGGGCCGCCGATATCTCGATTCGTTTGATGACTGTATACATAAGAGTGTACGGTTGGTTGGATGTGCCGGAGGGTGTTTTTTCCGGCGCAAGGTGTGTCTCGATACAAAAGTACGCATTTTCCGATAACCGAAGGCTTTCCGGGCCATAGAATTTGGGCGTTGCCCGAAAAATATCCGGGAGGTATTTGAAAATAGCAGGCCGCTTTTTTCAAATACCTCCCGGATATTTTGTACGGAGTGGCCCGCAGTTCCGGTTATGGGCGGTGCCGGATGCGGGGTGTCCGCGCTTAGTTGTCTTTCTTCAGAATCTTTTTGTATTCGGCCGGCGCGTGGAGGATGCGCACAGCCTCGTTCAACTCGCGGTCGTTGTTGTGAAGCTGGTTTTCGATGACCCCTTTCTGGTAATAGTAGCGGCGTACGATTTCGGCATTCAGCAGTTTTTTGATTTCCGGTTTCCAGCGTTCCAGGTCCGATGCCGTGTTGTGGTTCAGTTTGGCCTCGAGGGCCTTGAACTCTTCGGCCGCTTCTTCCCCGTAACCCTCGAAGCGGGCAATGCGCTTCAGCGTTTCGAGTGCTTTCTGGCTCTGGCGGTCGTACGTGAAGTCGCTTTTTTCGACAAACTTCTTGAAACGTTCGTACTCATCGTCCGAGATGTCGAACGAAGAGGCCTTGCCGATGGACGGATGGCGCCGGGTGTATTCCGTCACGAAGTCGAAAAGTACGTCGCCGGTCTTCATCGACGGACTCAGGTAGACGACGATGTTCGGCAGACTGTCGCTCTTTATGGTCAGGTCGGGCGTGATGCCTCCTCCGTCGCGCACCTCGCGTCCGGCTTCCGTATGGAATACGTGCGTCAGGCTGTCCGGCGTGCGCATGACCGAGCCGTCGGCGTTGCGGCGGCTGTAGTCGAGGGCCTGGATGCAGCGTCCGCTCGGTATGTAGTATTTGCTGGTCGTCAGTTTCAGAATGCCGTTGTAGGGCAGTTGCCTCGGCTGCTGTACGAGGCCTTTTCCGTAAGTGCGTGTTCCGACGATGACGGCGCGTCAGCCGGTATGCGTTGGCCACATTCGAGGAAGCCACGTAGGCGCTGTC
>CATXZX010000220.1 GCA_958404085.1 uncultured Prevotellaceae bacterium
CGAGCGTCAGCGCGAGTTCGTAGGTGAGGGTAAACGTTGGTTCGACCTGGTACGTATGGCGCTCCGCGACGGACGTACACGCGACATGCTTACATTGCTTCTGAAGAAGTACAGTGCTAACCA
Source organism: uncultured Prevotellaceae bacterium (assembly GCA_958404085.1). Taxonomy (GTDB): domain Bacteria; phylum Bacteroidota; class Bacteroidia; order Bacteroidales; family Bacteroidaceae; genus Alloprevotella. Next base: position 124 of record CATXZX010000220.1, read on the forward strand.
GAGTGCCGTGAATGCAAAACTGACTCCGATGGCTGCGCTTTATTCTCCGGTTTACCGTGAGGAACGCAAGGTTAATCCGAATCTGAAGCCGAACGAGGCCTGGGCTAAGGAAGAGACGATAGAAAGAAACTAATAGTAGTTCATTATGTTATTCAGTAAGATAAAATCAATAATGCTGTCTTTACTGCTGCTGTGTGCGGGAGGAGGATTCGTGTCGAGTTGTTCCGACAACGTCGATGAATCGAACCTCTATTCCTTCACAGGTAATACAGTAATGAGCTATCTGGACGCACGTCCCGATTTCAGCGAGTATTGCAAGATCTTGCGCCGTGTGCATTTGGGTCCGACTTTGAACCCATCTGCATCGGCCTTGTCCGAACTGCTTTCGGCGCGCGGTAACTATACGTGTTTCGCTCCGACTAATGATGCTATCCAGCTCTATGTAGACTCCATCATGGGTATGCCCGAGGGTTCGCATTTCGACTTGGCTGAACTTTCCGATTCGATTGCCGGCCAAATAGCCAAAAACTCTTTGATAGATAATGGCAGTAGCGAGGCTTATCGTTCATCGGACTTTACAGTTATAGGTGCTTTGGACCGTGCCAATATGAATGACCGCTACGTGAGCATCAATTTCGAGACGGTCGGTAACCGTACCATTACGATTATTAATGGTGTGTCGCGTATCGTCGAAGCCGATCGGGAAGTGTCGAACGGATATGTCCATGTCGTTGACCAGGTGATTACGTCTTCACTGTCTACGCTACCTTCGCTGATGGAAGTAACTTCCAATATGAAGGTGTTCTCGCTGTTGCTGCGCGAGACATCGTGGGCCGACTCGCTTGTCAAGTACATCGACGAGGATTACGAACTCGACCACGTAGAAGGAGGTCAGGGTGAGTATGCCGGTCGTATCAACAAGTCGCCGCTTCACCGCAAGTTCGGTTATACCGTATTTGCCGAGCCCGATGAATTGATGGCCGAGTACCTCGGCATCACGATTGATGTCGACCCCGTTAGCGGCCAGTTGACGCCGGCTTGTGAAGAAGCCATTATTACGGCTATCAAGGCGAAGTGCGAAGACATGGAACTTTATCAGATAGCAGGGGCTCCTAAAGACGATCTGACGCATCCCGACAATGCCGTGAACCAGTTTGTGGCTTATCACTTGCTTGGACACGATATGGCTTACAACCGCATGGTCAGCCATTACAACGAGTTGGGTTTTGCTTACAACAAGCCGGAACAACTTACTATCAATGTTTTCGAATATTATGTCTGCATGGGTAAGCACCGCCGTCTGGTGAAACTTACCGAAGGACGTACGACGCAGGGTCCGCGCATCAACCGTCTGTCCACTTACGACAACGATCGCGACGGAACTTACGATGAGTTGACCGTTATCAATCCGGGACTGAAGATTTCGGCCACGAATCCGACCGGCGAGGAAAACTATGCGCTCAACGGCCATTATTATCCGATTGACAAGGTGATGGTGTACGATTCGTATGTACGCGACCAGGTTCTCTTCGAACGTATTCGTTTCGACGTTTGCGCACCGCTGTCCGAACTGATGACCAATGGTATCCGCCGTCCGCAGCAGAAACAGTATCATTACCTGCCCGAGGGTTACCTCGACGGTCTGACAGCGACTGAAGATACCCATGTCAACTACCTGAACGAGTGGGGTGCCGAATCCTGGCGCGACTATATGGGCGATGAACTGTGTATTATGGGACAGTATGACTTCGTCTATCGCCTTCCGCCCGTGCCGCGTAACGGAACGTATGAGTTGCGCTTCGGTTCTTCGAATAACAGTCTCCGCGGTATGGCGCAGGTTTATATCGGAACGGACAAGGACAATCTTCCGGCTGTCGGTTTGCCTATGGACTTGCGTCTGCAGAATGGCGACAGTGGTCTGACCCTGATTGCAGACGACCCCGAGGACCAGTTGACGAATATGGAGAACGATAAGTCGATGCGTAACTTAGGTTTCATGCGCGCTCCGATGACCCATGGCATGACGAGCGGTACCGGTGTGACGACTCCGTTGCGCGACGTTATCGGTTCGAATCCTGTATGTCGCAAAATCCTGACGACGATGCAGATGGATCCGGAGAAAACGTATTATATCCGTTTCAAGAGTGTACTCGAGAACCCGCTGGGACAGTTCTTCTTCGATTATTTTGAATATGTGCCGACACAGATTATCCGTGAAGGTTCGGAAGACATTTGGTAATAAAATAAAAAAATATCCAATATGAATAGTAAATATAACAAATGGTTGAAAGGCGGCTTGCTCGGAGTTCTATCTATCTTCGGCCTGACCGCATGTGAGGATGACCATTTCGATTTAAAGTCTACTACTGCGAAGAATACGCTGTGGGAGAACATATCATCGAATGATCAGTTGAAAGATTTTGCTTCGATATTAGAGCAAGTTCCTGTTACCCGTTCGGAACAGAACAAAGAATCCGGTTTGGTTTATGCCGATTTGTTGAAATCGGGCCAGACTTTTACGGTGTGGGCACCTGTTGACGGTACATACAATGCCGATTCAATCAAAGATTTGATAGCATCCGGCAAGGCTTATGATGTGGAGAAGGAATTTGTCCGCAATCACATGTCGCGTTTTAACTATCCTGGTGTTACTCCCGAGACGCTTGACATCTTGTTGATGAATACCAAGAAGTGCGATTTCGTTGTCGGAGGTACATCGACGTTCAAGAACGTGGCTTTGCTCCCGCATTCGGAGTTTGTTCCGTCTACAAACGGTTCTTTGCATCTGATTAGCGGTATGGCGACTTATGCCGCCAATATGTATGAGAGATTGCGTTCGTTGACGGACGGCGATACGCTGGCGTTGCTTTCCCAGTATATTCTGGATAACGATACCACGTACTTCCTCCCGTCTGCCAGTACGCCCGGTGGTACGTATAATGGTAAGATCCACTACATCGACTCCGTGTTCTATACAGGTAGTAAGTTGGGCTTCGGCTTCATCAACTACATGACGAACGAAGACTCTTTGTACTGTGGTGCATATCTGTCGAACAGTGCATGGAACGAGGCTATCAATCGCATGTCTAAATACTTCAAGTATAAAGATAGCTATCCTTATATGGAGGGTACTTCCGTAAGACCGCGTTTCCAGCGTCTCGATGCCGACTCTATGGCTGAAATAACCATCCGCCGTACCATTCTGAACAACATGTTTGTCAGTCTGAACTCGCAGCCCGGTTTCGACCCTCATGGTGCGACGAAGGAGAGCGTGAAGCGCTTTATCGAGGAAGAAGCTGACTCTCTTATTTTCATGAGCGGTGAAGTCATGCCGCGCGAGGCCTTTATCGACGTATATAGAGGTGGCAAGATAGAAGAGGCCAGCAACGGTTTCTATTATATTCTCGATCGTTACAATTATGTAGCCAACAAGACTTGGCAACTCGACCGGAAGATAGAAGCCGAGAATACCTATTTCTATGTAGAGGAGTTCGGTACATCTGCGTCGATGACTACGTATGCTGTCAATGCCATGAACCGTAACGATTCTATCTCCGGTATTGTCAGCAACGGTAGCATTGCCCGTTTCTCCGGCAGCGGTAACCATACGGTGACATTTAAGATCCGTGGCCTTTTGAGCGGTCGTTACAAAGTGTCGATTGTCATGGCACCCGAGAACATCGTTCCTTTGTATGCAACGAATCCGGATGAACCGAAGCCTTCCCGTTTCCAGACGAATTTCGTCTATGATTATTATGCAGGAGACAATGCCAATCCGATTGAAACCGGTTATGGTAAGGGCGGTACGAAAGATTACTATGAGAATGATATAACCAAGATGGATACGATTGTTCTCTATGAAAATCTGGAGATACCTTATGCTTATCAGGGTGTGGACAACGGTTATTTGAAATTGCAGCTCAAGAGTACGCTCCCGACTCGTCCGGCTGACCGTAGAAAATATACCCCCAACATGTATGTCGATTGCATCCTGATTGAAAGTCTCGGAGACGTCGAGAAATAGTTCTTTGCTAATCGTAAAAAAGAAAGACAATGAAAAATTATAAGAAAGTCGAATTGAAACAGTTTGCTTTGAGAGCCGGAGTATGTCTCTGTATGCTTTCCGGAACAGCTATGGTTTCGGCGCAGAACGATGCTGACGCTCCCGAGGAAACGACTATAAAGAAAGTGAAGAAACCTGTGCTGCCTCAGTATGAGATGAAGCAGGTTACCGGTAAGATTTATGATGCGGCCACCGGCAAACCCA
>CATXZX010000221.1 GCA_958404085.1 uncultured Prevotellaceae bacterium
TGGAGGGGCAGGTAACTGGTCTGCTGGCTGAGGTTGACGTAGGTCGTCACTTTTCCGTCGGAGTCGCACGTGATGTCCTGGATAGCCGCGTTGCGGTTGGGCTTTTCGTCGAGCCTTGCAATGGGCATGATGGGGAACAACTGGTCGATGGCCCACGAGTCGGGCAGGCTCTGGAAGAGCGAGAAGTTGCAGAAATATTGGTCGGCCAGCAGTTTGTCGAGCTTGCGGAGCTCCTCGGGTGCATGTTTCTGGTTGTGGACGATATCTTTAATCTCGCGCGTGACACTCCAATAGAGGCTTTCGATCTGGGCACGTGTCTTCAGGTCTACGATGCCGTGGCTGAAGAGGTCGAGGGCCTCTTCGCGTATCTGTTCGGCGTCGTGCCAGTCCTCCAGCATGGAGCGTGCGCTCAGTTTGTCCCAGATGTCGTTCAGGTCTTTCACGAGCTGGTGGTCGTTTTCGGAGGGCACCCATTTTTCGTCCATCGATGGTTGCGATGCCGTGTCTACGACGTCGAGAATCAGCACGGAGTGGTGTGCGGCCAGCGAACGCCCGCCTTCTGTAATGAGGTTCGGGTGGGGAATTCCGTTCTTGTTGGCTGCGTCTGTAAATGTGTAGACGCAGTCGTTTACATACTCTTGTATGGAGTAATTGACCGAACTTTCGCTGTTCGACGAGCGCGTTCCGTCGTAGTCGACGCCCAGTCCGCCTCCGCAGTCCACGAATTTGATGTCGAATCCCATCGCGTGTAGCTGTACGTAGAACTGTGCGGCCTCGCGCAAGGCAGTCTGTATGCGGCGTATCTTAGGTATTTGGCTGCCGATGTGGAAGTGGATGAGCTTGAGACAGTCTTCCATGCCCTCGTCTTTGAGTACGGTAAGGGCTTCGAGCAGTTCGCTCGAATTAAGTCCGAATTTGCTGGCATCGCCGCCGCTTTCCTCCCATTTTCCGGCTCCGGAAGAGGCCAGTTTGATGCGTATGCCTAAATTGGGACGCACCCCGAGGTGGTTGGCTGTGCGGGCGATGATATGAAGCTCATGCAGTTTTTCTACGACGAGGAACACGCGTTTTCCCATTTTCTGGGCCAGGAGGGCAAGTTCTATGAAGCTCTGGTCCTTGTGGCCGTTGCAGATAATCAGACTGTCGCTGTCCATGTTGGTGGCAAGCACGGCATGGAGTTCAGGCTTCGACCCGGCTTCGAGTCCGAGGTTGTATTTTTTTCCGTGGCTGATGATTTCTTCGACCACGGGGCGCATTTGATTTACTTTGATGGGAAATATGATGAAATGTTCGGCCTGGAATTCGTATTCTTTGGCTGCTATGCGGAAGCACGTCGCAGTCTTTTCGATACGGTTGTCCAGTATGTCCGGAAAACGTAGGAGGACGGGGGCCGTGATGTTGCGGATGGCCAGTTCGTCGACCACGTCTTTCAGGTCGACCTGCACGCTGTCTTTTCGCGGGGTTACATAGACGTGTCCTTTGCTGTTGATGCCGAAGTAACTGACACCCCAACCGTTGATGTTATAAAGCTCCTCGGAGTCTTCAATTCGCCATTTTCTCATTTTTTATGAAGCAGTGTATTGATTAGCTGTTCAACAATTATATTTATTTTATCGAAGTCGTCGAGCGGAGTTATCCGCTGCGTATGGGCTGCCTGCGCATAAAAAGGCTCACGCAAGGCCAGTTGTCCGGTGATGAAGGCCTGCAGTTCGTCGCCGCTCTTTCCTTTGAGCAACGGCCGTTCTCCGCGGCTCATCTGCAAGTGCTTGCAGATGACTTCGGGGCTTGCCTGCAGGTAGACGGTGGTCGCGCATCGGTTCATGTAGGCCATGTTGTCGAAGAAGCAGGGCGTCCCGCCTCCGCAGGAGAGTACGATGTTTTCGAACTCGGCCACTTCGTGCAACATGCGGCGTTCTATGTCGCGGAACTTGGCTTCGCCGTAGGTTTCGAACAGGTGCGGTATGCTGCACCGGAAGCGTTCTTCGATGTACCAGTCGAGGTCGTAGAAAGTCATGCCCGTCTTTTCGGCCAGTGCGCGGCCCAGTGTGGTCTTGCCGACGCACATGTAACCTACCAGGATGATGCTGTTTGTCTGCGGATTGCTCATGCTCGTTTTTTACGCCGTTTCTGTACGGACGATTTCGGCTTTTCGTCCTGTTCCTTGATGATGTCGAGACATTCCTGCAGCGACAGTTCCGCGGCCCGTGCCACGACGGCTTTCGGGAGGCGGTAGTTTTTCCCTTTGTAAGCCAGGTAAGCGCCATAGGGTCCGTTGAGAATCTCCAGTTCCGGTTCTTCGTCGAATTTTTTCAGGTGCCGTTTCGTTTCCGCGGCCCGTTTGGTCTCGATTAGTTCGATAGCCTGTTCGAGCGTGACGTCCATCGGGTCGGTATCTTTGGGCAGCGACGTGTATTTGCCGGCGTGTTGGATGTACGGGCCGAAGCGTCCGGAGTTGACGACGACGGTCTCTCCTTCGTATTCGCCCACCGTGCGCGGCAGTTTAAACAGTTCAAGCGCCTCTTCCAGGGTGATGGAACTTGTGCTTTGTCCTTTCTTCATGGTGGCGAAGAGCGGTTTTTCCGTGTCGCCGGCCTGTCCTATCTGAGCGATGGGCCCGTAGCGGCCTATCTTGGCGAATACCGGCCGTCCGGTCTTGGGGTCAGTGCCCAACAGGCGCTCTCCCACCTTATGTTCGCTCTTGATAGCCATCGTTTGTTCCACCTGGGGCTCGAAATCCGTGTAGAAATCCTTCATAAGTCCGGTCCAGTCCTTGTTGCCTTCGGCCACTTCGTCGAATTGCTTCTCGATGTTGGCCGTGAAGTTATAGTCCAGAATGCCCGGGAAGTGTTCCAGCAGGAAGTCGTTCACCACGGTGCCGATGTCGGTGGGGAAAAGTTTTCCCTTTTCGGCCCCGAATGTTTCCGTGCGTACCTCCCGGTCTATCGTCTGACCGTGGAGTGTAAGGACGTTATAGGTACGTTGCTCTCCGGCTTTCTCTCCTTTGACCACGTATTCGCGCTGCTGTACCGTACTGATGGTCGGCGCATAGGTCGAAGGCCGTCCGATGCCCAATTCCTCGAGCTTGTGTACGAGGCTGGCTTCCGTGTAGCGCGGGGGATGCTGGCTGAATCGCTCCGTGGCCGTGATGACCGGCGCGGCCAGGCTTTCGCCCTTGCTGAGGGGCGGCAGGAGCCCTTCCGTCTCGGGCTCTTCGTTGTCGAACGACTCGCGGTAGACGCGCAGGAATCCGTCGAACCGTACCACCTCTCCGGTCGCTACGAACTGTTCCGTCCGGTTGTCGATGCGGATGGTCGCCGTTGTCTTTTCGAGTAAGGCATCTGCCATCTGGCAGGCTATGGTCCGTTTCCAGATGAGCTGGTAGAGGCGGTTATCGGGACCGTTTTCGTCCAGTTGCGTGCGTCGCATGTCCGTGGGACGTATGGCCTCGTGCGCCTCTTGCGCACCTTTGCTTCGGGTATGGTAATGGCGACGTTGCGCATACTTGTCGCCCATTATCGATGCGATGACCGGCCCGCACGAGTTCAAGCACAGTTCCGACAGGTTGACCGAGTCGGTACGCATGTAGGTGATGAGTCCCGATTCGTAGAGCCGTTGTGCGATACGCATGGTCTGCAACACCGAGAATCCGAGCTTGCGCGCGGCTTCCTGTTGCAGTGTAGAGGTGGTGAACGGCGGCGCCGGTGTCCGTTTCTGCGGTTTGGTGGCGATGTCTTCGATGGTGAAACGGGCCGTCTTGCACGTTTCGAGGAAGGCCTGTGCCTCTTCTTCCGTCTTGAAACGGCGGTTCAGTTCCGCTTTCAGTTCGGTTGTGGCACCTTCGCCGTCGGTGACGGGAAACAGGGCCACGACGCGGTAGGACGCTTCGCTTACGAACTGCTGTATCTCGCGCTCGCGTTCCACAATCAGGCGTACGGCTACGCTTTGGACGCGTCCGGCCGAGAGGGCCGGCTTCACCTTTCTCCACAGAACGGGCGAGAGCTTGAAACCGACGATACGGTCCAGCACACGGCGGGCCTGTTGGGCGTTTACCAGATTGCGGTCGATGGTACGCGGATGGCTGATGGCGTCCAGAATGGCAGGTTTGGTGATTTCATGGAACACGATGCGGCGCGTGCGCTCGGGGTCGAGTCCCAGCACCTCGGACAAGTGCCACGAGATGGCTTCTCCCTCGCGGTCTTCATCGGATGCAAGCCACACCGTTTCGGCCTGCCGTGCCTGCGTGCGCAGTTCGTTGACCAGTTTGCTCTTTTCTTCCGGAATGACGTATTCCGGTTCGAAGGTCTTTGTGTCGATGCTGAAATCTTTTTGCTTCAGGTCGCGGATGTGACCATAGCTGGAAAGGACTTTATAGTCATTTCCG
>CATXZX010000222.1 GCA_958404085.1 uncultured Prevotellaceae bacterium
AAGTCTTTTTCAAAAATATTCCGTAATGTTGCACTTGCTGGTTGACTCTACATATCTTTTTTAGTCGGACAATTTTGTTGAAATCCAGCTCCATAGATATATCATTCTAAAAAATAAATAGTATATTTGCATCATAATCGTGTGGTGGGCTGGTTCATGGTTGTCGTGGGCTGGCTCTTTTTTATGGTACTATTCGATTTTGTTGTACAATCGCATTGACAAACAAGAAGAAAGCGTTACCGAACACCTCTTCCGTCTGCCATTCCATTTATTTATCCGGATTGAACAACTACTCAAGCATCTGATAACGGATTGAAATTTGCCTGTTATGCAATCTATAAACCGTATATCTTTAGGGAATGTCGTACGCGCTATATGATCTGACATCTTCCAATTAATATTATTCATATTGCAAAGTACGCAATATCTTTCGGTTCAGTGAAATTTATATTCATTTATTTTCAACTGGCCTACGTTCATTTCTATTCTACATACTGAACATATAATCCAATAATTGGAAATTTGCCTTATTAATAATGGAGAAGTCTTTCCGTATATACAATTCCGTCACGTGAAACTTTGTGTCTGTGTGACAAAGCATGTTATTAACTACATAGATTGGTATTCCTACCTTGTTTATCGCAATCGTAGCCATCGAATGCCGGGCAGCGTAATACTGAAGATTGTCTATCCCTATTTCTTTCCCGATTTCCTTAAGTCCGATGTTGATTGACCTGTTCAAGTCGCCCATCGAAGAAAACCGCTCATGAAAATTAAACACTCTATCTTTCCCCCTGTATTTCTCCACAATAGTTTTAATCATCGGGTGAACCTTCACGACCATTTTAGCTTTGTCGTTCCTACGGTCCTTAGTTTTGGTACGATAGTAGGTAATGTATTCGCCATCGTATTCTTCCGCATTATACAGATCCGCCGAGTTCATTCCCATCAGGCAGAACGATAGCATAAAGCAGTCTTTTGCCAAGTCTCTACGGCATTGTTTCCCTTTTACCTTTATGTCAAGGTATGGCAAGGAGAAAATCTTTCTTACATCATCCTCTGTCAAAGCCCGCTTTTCCGCTACATTCTGTTGTTTAGGCTTGAATTTTGAAAGACTTTGCTTGATTCTTATCATGTCGTTGTCCTCGTCATTATAATACTCCCTCGCTTCCGAGAACAACCGCAGAATTGCATTGCAATAGAGTGATTGCGCCCGTTTCTTGTCGGAAAGATAATTCTCGTACTCTTTCATCTTCTGTACCGTCACTTCGCTGCACAGGATGGAACCTCTCCCGAAGAAAATACAGAATGAATTAATTGCGGACTGATAGTTTCTGATACCTTTGATTTCAGGATGAGAACTGCACCATTTGCGGGAAAAGGCTATGAAGTCTATGCCGGTCTTTTCATCCTTTCTTTTCAGATAGTCTACTACTGAATCAATATCTATATCGTTCAGTTCAAGGTTTAGCCGGTTTATCTTATTCCTGTATGCTTTTATCGGCTCCTCGCATTTGTCAAGTATCTGCTGGTTCTTGATTCTGAAAGATGCGGTGAGGTCTTTCTTTGTCACATACATGGTTGTTGAGATATATCTAACTTTCCTGTTATGAGTTAACCTTATTAATACATTCCATGTCTTATCGGAACGCTGTTTTTCCTTTTTAATGATTGCTTTAAATGTTGCCATAATCTTAGTGTAAAACAATGGGGAAACAATGGGGAAACAATGGGGAAACAAATTTGATTTACTTGTACGCTTAAAACATTACTTGTAGGCACCTTTTCTTCGACACATTTTAGTTTTTCCTACTATAATAGCCTTATAATCACAAAAAAAGAGAAACCTCGTAATAGAAGTTTCTCTTTTTTCCAGTGACCCCGCTGGGATTCAAACCCAGGACCTTCAGAACCGGAATCTGACGCTCTATTCAGCTAAGCTACGGAGCCTTGAAAACGGTGCAAAGATACAAACTTTATGGAGAATGGCCTAATAAAGAAGCACAAAATGCGGCATAGGAAGGGGGATTCGGCGTTTTTTGTGGGGAATGAGTGTGGAAAACGGCGTTTTCGGAAGGTAAAATCCGTATGAGTGGGGTTGGAGAGGCCCGGTTTTCCTATTTCTTTATCGGCGTATTTCAGATTTCTTTATTTGGCTGGTGCAGAATCTCATAGATTTTGTCTAAATTTGCCGGCGAATATAAAATCATGTAGTGTAAAGAACAATGAGTAAATTGATAAAACCCGCAAATTACAGGCCTGTTTTGGATATGAAACAGACGGAAATGGGTATAAAGCAGATAAAAGACTTTTTTCAGCAGAACCTGGCTACGGGATTGCGTTTACATCGCGTTACCGGTCCCTTGTTTGTGTTGAAGGGAATGGGTATAAACGACGACTTGAACGGTGTGGAGCGCCCCGTTTCGTTTCCGATAAAGGATTTGGGCGACGTGCAGGCCGAAGTGGTGCATTCGTTGGCTAAATGGAAGCGTCTGACGTTGGCCGAATATGCCATAGAACCCGGTTATGGTATTTATACGGATATGAATGCCATCCGTGCGGACGAGGAACTCGACAATCTGCATTCGCTCTATGTGGACCAGTGGGACTGGGAACGGGTTATCCGTCCTGAGGACCGGAATCTTGATTTTCTGCAGGAGATAGTCAATCAGATTTATGCCGCCATGTTACGCACCGAGTTCCTGGTTTGCGAGGTTTATCCCCAGATCAAACCATTCCTGCCGGCTTCGGTATCGTTTATCCATGCCGAGGAGTTACGCCGGTTATATCCGGACAAATCGCCGAAGGAGCGTGAAGATTTGATAACGTGCGAGAGAGGGGCGGTATTCATTATAGGTATCGGATGCAAGCTGGGCGACGGCATTCCGCACGACTTGCGCGCGCCGGACTACGATGACTATTCGACGCTGGCTGCCAACGGTCTGCCAGGGCTTAACGGCGACTTGCTGGTATGGAACGAAGTACTCGGACGTTCGGTCGAACTTTCTTCCATGGGTATCCGTGTAGATAAAGAGGCATTGCTGCGTCAGTTGAAGGATTCCGGTAAGGAAGACCGGTTGAACTTGTATTTCCATAAGCGTCTCGTTGAGGGCTCGCTTCCCTTGAGCATCGGAGGCGGTATCGGGCAATCACGGTTGTGTATGCTTTACCTGAAAAAAGCGCATATCGGCGAGATTCAGGCAAGTATTTGGCCCGATGCGATGCGTAAGGAGTGCAAGGAGTGGAATATTCCGCTGATTTAAGGCGGAATAGGAGCCTTCAGAATATAAGGAATCCCGAGATTTGCGATAAAATCTCGGGATTCCTTATATTCTGAAGGCCGTTGGCCGCTATTCAGGGCATTAGGGTTTCTCCTTTTTGGGCAGCTGGCGTACTTTGATAACTGTGCTGCAGCCGTTGGAGGTGGAGAGAGTCAGCTCTCCTTTGCGCTCTTCGCTGGTTGTGTTGGGGATGAGCCGCAAGTCACAAGTGTATTGTCTGGGTCTGTTCGTGTCGATGCTGCGTTCAACGATGGTATCTGCCGGTATCAGCCAGCTGGCGTTGCTCTTGATCTCGCATTTTTGGGCGTGGACTACGAACTTGATGGAGTCAGTCGTGACGTGTGCCGAGTCTGTCAGCTCGAAAGTCGGCATTTCGTCCTGCTCGATTAGATTGGGACGTATGATATTGAGGTAGGGGAGCTGTGTGAATGTTTTTCTGAACGTACGTCCGTTTGCCGTAACGGCAGCTGTCGTTACGCGTTTCTCATCGGATGTGTTCGGCGAGAAAGACATCTGTACGATTTGTTGCGCGTAGAAACCTGGTTTCAGGGTGAGGGATTCTTGTGAAAAGGATATCCATGCGCCGTTTTCCTGCGTGATTCGCCACGAATCCGTGGATTGAATAACGAGCGAGTCCTTTTCCTGGTCCGCATAGTACTGGATATCGGAACCGACAGGGTAAGGCATTGCAAATGAGTGGTATTCGCTTGAACTTTCAGAACAAGAACTGAATGCCAGAACCGATACGGTGAACAATGATAAAGCAGTTTTTTTCATCATGATAAGTTGTATGATTATGAATTATGGACGAAGGTACGAAAAACTCAAAGCACGTGCAACTTATACCATATAAATAACACATCTTAACGCCGATGGAAAAGTGTAGGAAGCGTGCTTAATACCAGTCGATATTAGAACTGTAACTACTGCGTTTGTCCCATTTCAGGACATCTGCAAGTTCGGACATTTTGGCTCTGAACGAGAAATTGAAGGAACTGTACGGACTCAGTACCATGGAGCATGTCATGACGAAACAGTGGAGGTCGCGGGAGAGCGAGGCCGTTGTCATGGACAATTTTTTTTGGTCT
>CATXZX010000223.1 GCA_958404085.1 uncultured Prevotellaceae bacterium
GGCGCACCTCCCGTCGTGACGGCCACCAGGCGGTAGGCCGGTCCGTCGTCTTGCTTCGGATTTGCAAAAAACAGCCTGAATCCCTCTTCCGTCGGGCGGATGTCGGTTACGGAGTGTGCGGTGCGTACCTCCACACCCAGCTGTGCGGCCCGTTTTGTCAGGCAGCCGACGATGCTGGCGGCATCCTGCGACTGCGGAAATACGCACTGGTCGTCCTGCGTGACCAACCGTACGCCCCGCGACTCGAACCAGTCGAACGTCTGCGACGGCGAAAATACCTTGAAGAGGCCTTTCATCAGTTTATGGCCGCGCGGATAAACGTTTTTCAGGTCGCCGACATCGCGGAAAGAGTTGGTCACGTTGCAACGGCCGCCACCCGTAATGGCTACTTTGGCCAGCACGCGCTGTTTTTGCTCGAAGACCGTTACGTGCGCCTCGGGCAACAGTTCTTTTACGCGGATTGCCAGAAAAAAACCGGCCGCTCCGCCGCCTATAATGGCTATGTTCATCGGTACACGGGGGAATGGATGGTGAGGCGGGATGGTGTTCCGTTACCGGAAAAGGGAGAAATTCACACTGCCATAGGCACGGTGTTCCACAAAGCGCGGGTGTTGCGAGAAATCGTAGTTCTTTCCGTGTTCAAGGACAAAGAGCCCGCCGTCTTTCAGCAGGCTACCTCTCAACACCAACTCAGGTAACTGGCCCAGTTCCTTCAACGCATAGGGTGGATCGGCAAAGATGAAATCGTACGAGTCGCGGCAGCGGGTTATGTAGCGCAGCGCGTCGGTACGCAGCGGGATGCACTGTGTTTCCTTCAGGTAGCGCATCACCTGTACGATGAAGGCGTGGTGTTGTGGATCGTTCTCTACGGAGACCACTTGTTCGCATCCGCGCGACAACATCTCGAGCGTGATGCTTCCTGTGCCCGCGAAGAGGTCGAGCGCCCGCACCCCTTCCCAGTCCATGTAGCCTTGCAACACATTGAACAGGTTTTCTTTGGCAAAGTCGGTGGTCGGACGCGCCTTGAAGGTGCGGGGCATTTCGAAATGGCGTCCTTTGTATTTTCCGGTGATTACGCGCATGGGTCAGTATACTTGGAGCAGTAGGGTTATTAAATCGTAGGGTATATCGTTGCGGCAGGCCACGGGGTGGCGGTTGTATTCGGCCGTCGGGTTTACGGGGTAGACCTCCTTCACGTAGCGGCGCAGCGTGTAGACAGCCTCGTCGCGTTCGTGGTTTTCGCCGGCCACCAATATGGTATCTTCCGCCTTGTTCCATCCCAGTTGCCTGAAGATGAACAACAGGTAGTAGGCCACATCGCCGGTGGCCAGTACGCTGAACGTGTTGGCCAGCATCAGGCGGCCGTCTTCGAAGGCCGCCACGTTCATCTTTTGTTCGTGCAGGTAGGCGTACAGCTGGCGTTTGCCTACCACGCTGCGGTTTTTCTGGGCAAAGTGCGACAGGACCGGCGTCATGGTACACGTATAGGTCACGTCGCCCAGGTAGTCTTCAATTTGCCGGCAGGCGCTTTCGGGCATGGCAAAGAGTACGACCGCGTTGCTGACGGGCAGCGTGTCGTAGAAGGTGCGCATCGGTTCGGCGTAACTGAAGTTGTAGCGGAACAGCGTCTCGCAGTCCTCTTCCAGAAATTCGTTCAGCGGCACCAGCGTATAGCGGGCATCTACCGTCACGCGGACGGACTCGAAGCGTTCCTGGGCCAGCGGCTCGGTGTGGAGTATCTCCTTCAGGTTGACGGCCAGCGAGGCTGTGGGAACGACGGCATGCGGGTGGAACACGAGCGAGGGTTGTTCGTGCTGCTCGTAGAGTACGAAGGCCAGGCCGCGTTGGCTGACGCGCAGATAGAGGGTTTGGGGACGTATTCCGTTGGGCATGTTTCTGTATGTTCGGGCAGGCCGATGCTTGTTTACAAGGGCAAAAGTAACGAAAAAACGGCACATCGCAAAACTTCGCGTCCTGCTTCTTGCAGTGGGGTGTCCGGCGGAGGTTGTCGCCGGGCACCGGCCGGATGTCCGTCTCCGTGATTGTCGGAAATATCTCGGAGCTATTTTAAAATACCTCCGAACTTTTTCAAAATAGCTCCGTGTTGTTTTCCGCTACCCGTGTCCGCTTTTTTTTGTATTTTCGCGTCATGCTCCGCCCGATGGCACGGACGGTAGCCGTAGGACCGGTGTTTTTTAAAAGAAGGAGGAACCATACAGTATGCTGACTGACGCTATGAGCGATCTCATCGTATCGGAACTGCCGTTCGAACCCACGGACGGCCAGCGGGAGGCCGTACGGAGGCTTTCGGACTTTGTCCTTTCGCCGCGCGACCGGCTGTTTGTGTTGCGCGGTTATGCCGGTACGGGCAAGACCTCGCTCGTGAGTGCTTTTGTCAGGGCCATGGTGCGGCTCAACCGCACCGTGGTACTCATGGCCCCTACGGGGCGTGCGGCCAAGGTCTTTTCCCTCTACTCCGGCCAGCCCGCCTATACTATCCACAAGGTCATTTACAGGCAGAAACAGTTCGTGGGCGAGGATTCCGAGTTTACGCTCAACTACAATCGCCTTCGCCATGCGGTGTTTGTCGTCGACGAGGCCTCGATGATAGCCCGCGGAGGGAGCGGCCTGTCGGTATTCGGCACCCGTGGGCTGCTCGACGACCTGTTGCAGTACGTCACCGACGGCGAAGGCTGCCGCCTGCTGTTTGTGGGCGATACGGCTCAGCTTCCGCCCGTGGGCGAGCAGGAGAGCCCGGCCCTTTCGCAGTCCTGTCTGGCAGACTACGGGTTCGGCCTTGCGTCGGCCGACTTGACGCAGGTGGTGCGGCAGGGCGAGGCGTCGGGAGTTCTCTGGAACGCCACTGCCCTGCGCCGGCTGCTGGCTTCGGCCGCGGGTGACTTTCTGCCGCGCATCCGTGTCAAGGGGTTCCCCGATGTGCGTTTCCTGCCCGGCAATGAACTGATTGACACCCTCGACGAGGCCTACCGTCGCAGCGGTACGGAGCAGACCATCGTGGTGACGCGTTCCAACAAGCGCGCCATTGTATACAACAACGGTATCCGGGCACGCATCTTCGACCGTGAGGGCGAACTGACGCAGGGCGAACTCATCATGGTGGCCAAGAACAATTATTATTGGCCGGCCCAGGCCGCGCTGGCCGACAAGGAACTGCGTCTGCCGATGGACTTCATTGCCAACGGCGATGTGGCTGAGGTGCGGCGTATACGCCATGTACACGAACAGTACGGTCTGCGTTTTGCCGACGTGCTGCTTCGCTTCCCCGACTACGACGGGTTCGAACTGCAGGCCCGCGTCCTGATGGATACGTTGCAGAGCGAGGCGCCGGCCCTGACCCGCGAACAGAGCGAATACCTGTTCCGTGCGGTGCTGGCCGACTATGCCGACATACCGCAGAAGCGGGAACGGATGAAGCGCCTGCGCGAGGACCCTTACTACAATGCCTTGCAGATAAAATATGCCTATGCCGTGACGTGCCACAAGGCGCAGGGCGGACAATGGGAACAGGTTTTCGTCGACCAGGGCTACATGCCCGAGGAACGTTTCGATGAGAGTTATCTGCGCTGGCTGTACACCGCATTTACGCGGACTACGGGTAATGTGTATCTGGTGAACTGGCCCGAGCGCCAGCGCCTGACCGATTGAGAAACATGGCGATGAAGAAGAAAAACAAGATGCTGATAATCGGTGCGACGTCGGGCCTGGGTGCCGCGCTGGCGGCGTATTATGCATCGCGTGCCGAGGTACTGGCCCTGACGGGGCGCCGTGTGGAGGAACTGGAGCGCCTGTGCAGTACGAGGTCCGGCATGCTGTGGGCACGGACCGACGTGACGCGGCCCGAAGAGGCCATTCCGGCTCTTGAGGACCTGGTGGAGCGCATGGGAGGCGCAGACTGCATCGTGCTGTGTGCCGGAGTGGGGTGCGTGAACTGCGAGCTGGACTTCGGACGGGAGCGTCCGGCCATCCTGACCAACGTGTACGGTTGGACGGCCGTGGCCGACTGGGCCTTCGGCTACCTGTCGGGGCGGGGAGGGGGCCATCTGGTGGCCATCAGTTCCATAGCCGGTGTGCGCGGACTGGCTCCGGCCCCGGCCTATGCGGCCTCGAAGGCTTATCAGATACACTACCTCGAAGCACTGCGTCAGCGGGCTTTGGCCGGCGGTGTGCCGGTGTATGTGACGGACATCCGCCCGGGTTTCGTACGGACGCCTTTGCTGGGCGACGAACCGCACTATCCCGGCATCGCGACGGTAGATTTCCAACCGTTTCGGACCAATCGGACACACACAAAGAAAGCGCAGTCCGGAAGTTATCTTCGAGTCCGAACGGTCTGTTTC
>CATXZX010000224.1 GCA_958404085.1 uncultured Prevotellaceae bacterium
TGTAGCTGTTCCGGCGGTCAAGGCTTTGCTGCAACTGTTCCACTTCGGAGGGGAGTGCCCCTAAGGGGTAATCGCTCTCCTCTCCCCATCCGTCTAATCGGTCAAGGCGGTACAAGGCATGGTTACGTTTGCTCTGTTTCTGTTCGAAACTATAGGATAGTTGCGTCCAGAAGTATGTCTTCTTGATGGCTTTGAATCCGTTACTGACTATTTCGGCTTCTACCTTGTAGTTCAGGTCCCAGTTCGGACGACCCTTTATCCATTGGTTACGGTAGTCGGTAGTCGCCTCCGGCGCGTTGGGATACTCCAGCCGATAGTGGCTGAAGTTGTCGTCCGTCCGATTCCTGTAATTGATGAAAGCCCTTAAATACAAACCGTAGAATTTTATCAAACTTATTTTATGCATTGACGTTAATTTGAGGGACGTATTCCATTCATCCCCTTTGTCGCTATATGCCGACTGCGTGCGGTTCAGTGCCAGATGCCTCAGTAGCGTACCGGCAACGGGCGACATGAGGCTGTCCATCAGCCCTGTGCCGATGTATTCGGCCGGATCTTCGGCCAGTGTGGTCGAAGCGTTCAATCCCCGTTGTGTCCATTTTCGGTAACTTATACTGGGCGTTGCGGATATAAATATTCTTTTTTGCTTGTATTCAAAATTGTGGTGGGTGTTGAAACTTGTATTGCACCCGTCCTGTCGGTTCAGCCCCCGCAGGTAAGTGTTGCCTTGGGGCAGGTAGTTCGTACCGATCCGGTAGTCGTTCTGGTCCGTATCCAAGTGTTCCACTTTAGCGTCTCCCCTGACAAGGAAATGGTTGTCAACGTCTTTCACCTGATAGTCCAGTCCGGCGGTTTTGGTGGCATTCAGCCTGACGGGCATGTTCGACGGGCTCCAGTTACCGTTCTCTCCCGGTTTGCGCGATTCGTTCACGTTGTTCAGGTTTCCGAAGAACGACAGGCGCGACTGCGGTGTGAAGCGTAGGCCAAAGGTGCGGCCTAAGTAGCGGTCTTCCGTACCCTTTCCTGCTTCGGCATTGGCCATCCAGCCTATGGAGTATTGGCGTTTCAGGTGTACGTCCATCACCAATTGCGGCTTATCTATCTCTTTCCCGAAAAATTCGTTTTTTTTGCTTGCCTTTTCATACACTTTTACGTTCTTCACCATGTAGGCCGGCAGGTTCTCCAGCATGATACTCCGGTCGCTCGCAAAAAAGTCGTCTCCATTCAGCAGCAGGCTCTCCACGTAGCGCCCGTTCACCAATATGCGCCCGTCGTCTTTCAGCTCCACTCCTGGCAACTGTTTGATAAGTGCGTCCAGCATCGACCCTTCGGCCAGTTGAAAGGCATCGGCATTGTAGATGATGGTGTCTTTTTTGGTGTAGAATTTCACTAAGGTGGCACGTGTCGTGACTTCTTTCAGGCTGATGTCACGCTTGCGGGCGGGACTCATGCGCGTATCGCCCATGTTTACCCTGTTTGGGTCACGTTTCCCCTTAGCCCCGATATGCAGGTTCCGATAGGTTGTTTCAAACCCCTCTAACTCCAGGCGTAGGATATAGTCACCTTCTTCATTGGAAACAAAAGCCTTCCACGGACACTCGGCATCCTCTTCCGGTTTGTTTTTGTCGGTTATCCATATCTCGTCGACAAGCGTACTGTCTGTGTGCATAAGGGTCGCCTTGACACCCTCTAATGCCCGCCGCGTCAGGGAGTGGACCACTCGGCCGTACAGTAAGCGGTCTGCATTTGCTATAGAGGGTATCGTCATAGCCAGCAGGAAATAATAAAGATGTAAATATCTTTTCATGATGAAAGGGAGTTATAGGTGGATAGATAGAGATGTGAATGATTGTATACGGCTTCTTATTCCTTGGCGTACTTCCGGATTTGTAGAGCGAAATCCTCTTTCCTTTCCTGAAAGTAATAATTGATTTTTCCACCATTGGAAGGTTTGAATGTCAGGTTGTACACCTCTTCGTCTTTTGTTGTTCTTTTTTCAAAGGTGGTGGCCTGCTCTGACATTTTTGTGAGAGCCTCTTTGATTTGAGTGGATAAAGCTTTGTCCTTAAAGACAATGTATTTGAATTCGGATTCTACTTTCAGACTTGTGGGGTCACGCCTAATGGTCGTGGTGATTTCTATATCGGTTTTGTTTGCCTGTGCGTCTTTTATCAGTTCTTCAATGCGTTGTTGTGCGTGACCGTTTAAGGGAAGGATAAATGCCAACAAACTGAGCAATGCAAATGGTTTCATACGAAAAAGTTTTTAAAATAACATGGAAAACTTCATGTCGAAATTTTGTCCTGCACCAGCAGTCGACCCGGTTGTTGTCGTGGGCTTTACGGTCGGATTTGCAACGCAATAACAGTTTCCGTTTTTATACGTTACATCTCCACA
This sequence comes from uncultured Prevotellaceae bacterium, assembly GCA_958404085.1. Classification (GTDB taxonomy): domain Bacteria; phylum Bacteroidota; class Bacteroidia; order Bacteroidales; family Bacteroidaceae; genus Alloprevotella. The sequence goes on from CATXZX010000224.1 coordinate 2,398, forward strand.
ATCTTTAAGCGCTGGTATTCCACATGGAGAATCTGAAACAGCGCAACCGCAATTTCCGTTTCCTACTAATGTATCACCGCTAAATGTCGCGATACTGAATCCACCTTTCAATTTGCCTTCGACTTCTGTTTCTAAAGCCGGTATTTCCATTTTTAAGGCAGAAATACTGATTTTGTTTAAACTGTTCATGATTTTTGTTTTTAAGTTATTATAATGTCACTTTTGGAAAGTGATTCTTAGTTGCGTGAAATGTGTTCCATCAAAAATTTTAAACGGCCGACGAGCATTTCGTTTTTGTCTTTCTCGTTTTTACTAAGAGGACAGCCGTCCGTTAGAGCGGTTTCCATCATTTTTTGTGAACAACCTCCGTGGCAAATCGGAAAAATGGAACAGGTCCGGCAAGTCGCGTTGCCATTTTTCAATTGCATACGTCGACGATAACGTTCGTTCCAATGTGAAACGCCGTTTTCATCCAGGTCTCCTTCACGTAGTTCATGGTCGAAATCGCGGGCTGTACATTTGAACAAATCACCGTTGTAGTTTACGACCAGTTTGTTTTCGTAATCGGCATAACATCTATCTGCATTATAGTTACGCTCAATGCTGACACACAAATTTTTCTTCTTATAGTATTCCATGGCTTCGCGTGCCCTGTTGCGGGCATCCGTGTGGGACATGTCTTGCCATACTTGCTGAAAATCGAAACGAATGTTCTTTTTGATTTCTTCGGGCAACGATTCGAATTCCTGGATAATGTCGGTAAGTGTGTCGGCATTATCCTTTGTATAGTTCAAGCGCGCATTCACAAACATGCCTGCCCGAAGGACTTTGTGGATGTTGGCAATGATTGTTTCGTAGGTCGGTTTCCCGTCGGCCGTTCCCCTTGTCTTGTCGTGTTGTTCGCGGTTTCCGTCCAAGGTTATCTGGAAAGTTGGCGGGGTGGCGAAGTCTATGCCGCGAAGCGCTTCGACCACGGTTTCATTCAAAAGAACACCGTTCGTAGTGAAGTAGGCTGTGAGGTCTACATGGTGTAGCGAGCATAATTCATTTGCGCGTTTTAGAATGGGAAGCACAATGTTGCGGAATCCCAATAAAGGTTCGCCGCCGAAGAAGTCCAGATTCAAATTTTTTAAGCGGTTGTTACTTACCGCCCGCTCCATCAACTTGAAAACCTTTTCACGGACATCTTCCTTCATGACCGTTCCCGGCTGGTGCTTTTCGTAGCAGTACCAGCAACGCAGGTTGCAGTTCAGCGTCGGAAGAATGGTGATTGTCAGGTGGGTGTCGTCCGTCTCTTTTGCGTTCCAGTGGTCGATGACAGTTTGAACCTCATCCACATTGCTGTCGACAATGAATTCCCGATTCCGAAGTTCGTTGTAAAGCTCAGGATGGATTTCTTCCAGTTGGATTAAGTTGTCCTGATGCCGTAGGATAAGTTCCTCCAGTTCAGGTGTCAGAAAAAGCAACTGATTGTTACTTATGTTATAGAATATCATGTCGACCGCGTTCCCTACGAATTCCCTGGCGCTGGCGACCGTATTCTTTACTTCTTCCTTTTCGTTCAGGAACGGAATGATGAGCGTAAGTTTGTTCCCCGTAACAGGAACGTTCAATGCGTCCAAATCCGTGGCTTCTTCCTTGAATCCGTTGGTCTTGATGCGTATGGCTTCTTTTTTTATCAGGTCTGCATGATGAGCCTGTTCCTTTTGGTATTTGGATGATATTTGTCCGGCCGAGTACCTGTATTCGGTAAGTATTTTCTTCAGGTTTTCCAAGTGCATACCCTTTAGCAGCATTTGCATCCATAGGGCATAGTCGTCGGCATAGACATACTCTTTCGGATAGCGGATGCCGTTTTGAACGATTCTGTCGCGCCGGAGCATGACCGTAGGGTTGTATATCTGGTTTTCATCAATCATTTCATCCAAAG
>CATXZX010000225.1 GCA_958404085.1 uncultured Prevotellaceae bacterium
ATAAAAACGTACACGTAGGACTCTAAACCGAACAAGCCCTGTAAACCGAACCGGGACGGCATGCCGCAAAAGGCACGCCGTCCCGGTTTGGTTTTGCACGGAGCTATTTCGAAATAGCACGGACGCGGGAGAAAATCCGGGCCTGCTATTTCCCGGCAGGCTTCGGTCCCATGGTGAATTCCAGCACGCCGCCCTCCATGATGTCCTTATACAGGATGTACGACGAGGCATAGTCCTTGCCGCGGAAGCGGACGGACTGGATATACATGTTCTCCTTCGAATTGTTCAGGGCCTTGACCGTAAACTTACCGCCGGGCACGTCCATCTCCGCTTCGTCCAACACGGGCGAACCGAACCAGAAGCGTCCCGACGCGGGCTCGGGCTGATAGAATCCCATGGCCGAAAGCACATACCAGGCCGACATCTGACCGGCGTCCTCGTTGCCCGCAAGGCCGTCTACGCCCGTCGTGTAATAGTCGTTCAGCACTTGGCGCACACGTTCTGCGGCACGGTCGCCGCGGCCGAGCATCGTGTAGAAATAAATGACGTGGTGAACCGGTTCGTTGCCGTGGGCATACTGTCCGATGAGGCCCGAAATGTCGGGCGATACGTCGTCGCCGGTCAGTTCCGAGCTGGTCGTAAACAAGAGGTCGAGCCGTTCAAGCGTTTTCCGGCGCGAACCGAAGCACTGCTCCAGGCCTGCCAGGTCCTGAGGTACGAGCCAGGTGTACTGCCAGGCGTTGCCCTCGCAATAATCGTCCTGCCGGTGTGTGGTGGAATTGGGGTCGAAAGGCGTACGCCAGCTTCCGTCGGCCATGCGGCCGCGTACAAATCCGGTTTCGGGGTCGAAGTAATGGCGGTAGGAATGGCTGCGTTCCGTAAACCGGCGCACAGCGGCCGTATCGCCCAGGGCCTCGGCGGCACGGGCTATGGCCCCGTCGGCAATGGCATACTCCATGTCGAAAGCGATGCCTTCGAGCATGCGGTCGCAAGGGATGTAGCCGTACTTCTGGCGGAGGGCTCCGCCACGGGCCGTATCGGCAGCCGTCACGAGAAGGGTTTTGTAGGCGCGGTCGCGGTCTACTCCGGGTTGCTCCTTCACGATGGCGTCGGCCACGGCTATGATGCCCGGATTACCCACCATGCAGTCCGTTTCGTTCCCCCACAGGTGCCATACGGGCAGGCGGCCCTGCTGGTCGCAGATGTTCAGCATGGAGTTGACGATTTCGCCGCTCCGTTCGCGCTGGAAGAGCGAGAGCAGGGGCATTTCGGCGCGGTATGTGTCCCACAGCGAGAGTATCGTGTACTGCGGCTGGGCATCCTGATGGACCTGGCCGTCGGCACCGCGGTATTTACCGTCCACATCGCTGAACGTGGCGGGCACGATCATGGTGTGGTAAAGTGCCGTATAGAATTTCTTGAGCGTTTCTTCATCGCCGGCCGTGGCCCTGATCCGTCCGAGTTCCGCATTCCAGGCTCCGGCAGCGGCATCGCGTACGGCCTCGAAGTCCCATCCGGCCAGTTCGGCAGCCAGGTTGGCGCGCGCGCCGTCTACCGAGACGGGCGAAAGGGCCACCTTCAGCAGAACCTGCTCGCCCTCGGAGGTCTTGAACGAGGCACGTCCGAAGAGGCTGTCGGGGCCCTGCAGTTCAAAACTGTCGAAGGGTTTCGAAAATTCGGCCACAAAGTATACTTTCTGGTTGTTGGCCCACCCCTTCGAGTAGCGGTAGCCCACAATGCGGTTGTCGCCCTCGGCCGTCATGCGGGTCTCGGTGACACGGTCCCACGCGCCGCCGTTCTGCAGGTCGAACACAATGGCCGACTCCTCGGAGGCCGGGAACGTATAACGGTGGAGTCCGACGCGGTTGGTGGCCGTCATTTCAGCCAACACACGGTAGCGGGTCAGCGGAACGGAGTAATAACCGGGAACAGCCACCTCGCTGCTGCGCTCGCCGTACGACCAGAGTCCCGACAAACTGTCCTCCCCGTTGCCACGGGCATAAGTGACGTCGCCCACGACGGGCATTACCGTCACATCGAACAGGTCGCCGATGCCGGTCCCCTCGAGGTGCGTATGCGAGAAGCCTATGACCGTCGAATCGCTGTCGTGGTATCCGGAACACCAATCCCACGACTGCGGGATGCTGGTGGGCCCGAGCTGCACCATACCGAAGGGTACGCTGGCCCCCACGAAGACGTGGCCGTGGCCGCCGCTCCCGATTTTCACATCCACATAACGGTTGTAACCGTCCGTACCGGCTGTTCCGGCCGAGCCGGGCCCGCCGAGCGAGCATGACGCCGTCAGCAACGGCGACAACAGCCATAATTTCCAGATTTTCATTGTCGTAATTTTTATAATGTTGGTTTGATTCGTCCCTTTCCGGGAAGTTTTTTGGCAGCAGGCCGCCTCTGCGACCGACTCCGGGCCCCGGATTTCGAAATAGCTGGGCGCTATTTTCAAATTTGTCCGCTCTCTACCATCCGCACTACGCGTTCGGTGAAACGGTCGTCGTCGTCGGGGTCGTATTCTTTCTTCAGGCTTGCGCCGAACAGGCTGGCAAAAGCATTGTAGAAGCCCGCCTTGAAGGGTCCCATAAAGGCTTTGAGCATCTCGTACGAACTTTGGTTGCACTCGCGGTCGATGAGTTTGATCAGAAGTTTGCCCTGCGAGTACGTCAGTTTCTTCATCATGGGCGTATACTGCTTGCGTATACCCTTTTCCACGGCCAGTATGTGGCGGTCGCGCGCCGCCTTGTTCGGCAGCGTCTCCAGGTAGTCGGTCGTCTCGATGATGGTGGTCCTCACCAGCTTGGCGATGGGCAGCACCTTCTTCACATTCTTCACCAGACGGTCGTAGCGGGCCATGGCCCGGCGGTTCGTCGAGTCTACGGGAGGGTATTTGTAAAGCGTGGGGGTAATGATGTGCGGAATGCTGTCGCCCCGGTAGGCACATTTCTCCACCCGCACATAAAGCGGAAGGGGCGGTGTATCGTCATCGACCGGCTGCTGCGCACGGACCGTAGGTGCCATACACAGGAAAAGGATGAAAAAATAAATCCATCGGCTCATTCTGTGTGTAAATATACGAAATATTCGCTACCGGCCGCCCCCCGTTTCGGTTTTCTTATCATTTCTTTACGCTCTGCAAGGCTTCGGGCGCTTGCTGAGGCCGGCGCGGCACTATCCAGCGCTGACGAAGCACCGGTTTTTCCAGGCCGTACCACGAAAGTGTGGCCAGCAGGACCGTAGCGACCAGGCAGCCGACAAACGTCAGCGCCATACTGCGCGCGGCCCACCCCATGCAGACGGCGGCCTGGATAAGGGGGAAATGGTACAGATAGATTCCGTAGGACACATTGTCGAAACGCCGGAGAAAATTGAGCGGCCGTACGCCGTAGGCAAAACCCACCAGCAGGCAGGCGAAGGTCAACGACTCGACCCAGCAGAACGGTTCGACCCATTCGCGCGTAAAGTACAGCACCGCGGCCAAAGGCAGTACGTAGCGACGCAACCGCATGAAGTGGCGGAAGTAGACCAACAGGATGACACCGGCGTAGAAATAGATAAAACTGCCCACCTGGACACGCAGGTGGAAGTAGCGGGCATCGCCCGTCAGGGCGTAGAGGTGGTCGAACCAGGCATTGTAGGCAAAACATACGGCATAGACAAGCAACAGCACGGCGTGCTTGTTGAACCGCGTCATCAGGTAATACACCACGGGGGCCGTCACGTAGAAAAAGACTTCTACCTTCATGCTCCAGAGCGAGCCGTTGAGGAAAGGGAGCGGATTGGATTCGAACACGCCGGGCAACGTGGGTTGCAGAAAGTTGAGGAAACACAGGTTGGCGGCCAGGTATTTCCAGGTAGCGCCCTCGGAAAAGAAACGGCCGAGCGGCAACGTGGTAAACACCGCCCCTACAAACAGACACAGCAGCACGGCCGCGGTATAGGCGGGCAGGATGCGACGCAGGCGCTTGTCGATGTAGCCGCGCAGGTCGCGCTTCGAGGCCAAGCTGTAGAACACCAGGAAACCGCTCAACGTAAAGAAAGCCTTCACACGGGTGCCGCCCGACACAAACCAGAACTGGTCGATGTCACAAATGGTGCAGAAATGGACCACAAAAAGCGAAAAGGCAAAAAAATAACGGATAAAATCAAAACAATTTCCGCTCTTGAACGCACGGACCGTCGACTCGTCAAGTAATTCCTTCATGAAAACGATACTCCCGGGAAACCTATTTTTTTCAACAACGCCACAAAGTTACACTAAATCTCTGGAAAAGACGAATAAAAAGGGACAAATGTCTTCGTAATGCCTGTCA
>CATXZX010000226.1 GCA_958404085.1 uncultured Prevotellaceae bacterium
GACCTTATCAGGCGCATGAGGCAGATCGGCAAAAGCCAGACCGCCGCCAAATATACCACAGCCATCAACAGCTTCAAGCGGTTCAGGGGCGAGTGCGATGTCCCGATCGACAACATGGATTCCAACCTCATGCTGGAATACGAACACTGGCTGAAAGAGAACGGGGCCTGCAAGAATACCACCTCATTCTATATGCGCAATCTCCGCGCCATCTACAACAGAGCCGTGGAGAAGGAACTCACCGTGCAGAAGTTTCCGTTCCGCCATGTGTACACGGGAATAGACAAGACCGTGAAACGCGCACTCCCGGCAAAGACCATCAAGGAAATCAAGAATCTTGACTTGTGCCTGTCACCACAGCTCGATTATGCCCGCGACCTGTTCATGTTCTCGTTCTACACCCGCGGGATGAGCTTCATCGACATGGCTTTCCTGAAGAAGAAAGACCTGCAGGGCGGCATACTGGGCTACCGCCGCAAGAAGACCGGCCAGCAGCTGTTCATCAAATGGGAGAAGCCCATGCAGGAAATCATCGACAAGTACGATACCGGGAACAGTCCGTATCTGCTGCCTATCATCAAAGAGAACGGCATGGACAGCCGCACGCAGTACAAGAACAGCGCACATCTTGTAAATGACAAACTGAAAAAGATAGGCGAACAGCTCGGACTGGAAATCCCGTTGACGAGTTATGTCGCCCGCCATTCCTGGGCGAGCATAGCCAAAAGCAAGAACATACCTATATCGACCATCAGCGAGGCGATGGGGCATGATTCCGAAAACACCACCCGGATTTATCTCGCCTCCCTTGACACATCGTCTGTCGATAAGGCCAATTCCATTGTGTTAAGTGTCCTTTGACAGTGAGGAAACCTCAACCGACTGCTGTTCTACGGACGAAAGATATGCCGCAGCATACTGTTTGTTTGCAAAACAACTTTGACCTGCATATAGAGAAAAAAACAAGGCGCGACCGTGCGCCTTTATCTATATGGAAATGTTATGCTAATCCGTAACTCTCTCTTTAAGAGAAGTTTTCATGGTGCAAAGGTACGAAAAAAAGTGAAAATACGCCTCAAAAAGAATAAGAAAGTTGACCGGGCAGGCACAATTTGTTTTGAAATCATGCCGACTTGTTTTGCAAATTGCCTCAGGAAAACACGTATTTGTCTGATTATCAATTATAATTATCGGCAATACTTCTCTTAAAGAGAGAAATATCGTATTCCGATTCTGAAAGAGGAAAACATTTGCCCATACTGATGGAAATATTCCACCGGGCCACAGCAAGGTTTTGACTGATGAATAGGAAAACGAAAGGATGGATGTCTTTGGGCTGAAATCCTGTTGGGGATTTGTTCTGCAAATCCGTAACTCTCTTGATAAGAGAAGTATAACGAGTGCAAAGGTACTCAATTTATTTGAGAAATCGGCAGAAATCGGCAAGTTTTTCACAAAACAAGCCCAAAAATTTGACCATCTGGTAACATTTATAAATGTTGTCCCAAAACAAATGTTATGCGAAATACAAATGCCAAATTTGGCAATCCGCTGAGGTTCTGTTGATTATCAGATATTTGATGCCGTACTACTTCTCTTATCAAGAGAAATATCGAAATAAATGGGAAATGACAAAAGCTATTCCCGAACTGTCAAAAGGCAGAGTTTATGGAAATGAAGCATAAACAGGAATGGGACGAAAGTCCAAACTTTTTGGAAAATAATATGCAACTGCTTGATAAACAGAATAATACACAATCAGGCAGGATTGATAAATATGCCTTAAACAGAAAATCGAACCAGTGGGACGACAAGACGAAGCAAAGCAATGGTTTGTGATGCGTGACCTTAAACGGGCCAATGCCAAGCATCCCGCCTATGAGATGCTGCGAAGCTTTAAATTCGAGGTGTTCACCCCGATGAAATGTCATATAGTGACAAGAAAAGGAGAAAGAGTCAGAGAGGAAATGCCGGCCATACCTGACTTGCTTTTTGTTCATTCCAGCCGATTGGCTCTTGACCCCTTAGTTGGGAAGACTGCAACGTTGCAATACCGGTTTTTGCGCAACACATGGCGTGACCCCATGACAGTTAGAGATGCCGATATGGAACGTTTTATCCATGCTGTCAATTCATCAGAATCAGTAAAATATTATATGCCGGGAGAGTTAACCTCAGAAATGTACAACAAAAAAATACGTATCATCGGAGGAAAACTTAACGGCTATGAAGGGAATCTACTGACCGTCCGTGGCTCAAAGACAAAACGGCTGCTGGTTGAACTGCCGGGTCTACTTGCTGCCGGGGTCGAAGTTTCCCCCGAATACATCATATTTATATAGAAAAATTCAGAACAATGAAAATATCCAAATTATTACCTGCATTTGTCCTTGTATTGCTGTTGGGGTCTTGTTCGACGCCTAGAAATATAAGCTATTTTCAAGACGTTTATACAGGCACTGAGATAAGTCCGGCACAACAGTTGGACATTAAAGTCAAGCCGGAAGACAAACTTTCAATCATAGTGACAACTCAAGACCCGGCATTATCGCAGTTGTTTAATCTTGTGACTACACAAAACAGGATTGGACAGACTACCAGCGGCACTACTGCGATTGGTGAGGCGTCGAGTTCAGGAGACGGGCGCACCGCTTATTATACTGTTGACCGAATGGGTAATATAGACTTTCCTGTACTTGGAGATGTGCATATAGGAGGCATGAACCGCTATGAGGTTGCCGAGTACATCGAGAAGCGGTTGCAAGATGCGAATCTTGTAAAAGATCCCGTTGTAACTGTTGAGTTTGCCAATACGGGTATTTCCATTGTCGGTGAGGTGTCAAAGCCCGGGCGTTATGAGTTTAACAAAGACCGTCTGACAATAATTGACGCCATCGCCATGGCCGGAGATCTTACTATCAATGCTGAGCGTGAAAATATCCTTGTCATGCGCAGAAAAGATGACGGGAGGCAAGAGGGATACCGTGTGGATTTTACGGATATGAAGAATTTGTCACAATCTCCAGTTTACTATCTACAGCAGGAAGATGTCATTTATGTTCAGCCCAATGACAAGAAAAAGCGCGAAACAACACCTAACGGCAATACGCCCTATACCCCGTCGTTCTGGGTATCTATGGGATCATTTGCCGCTACCATCGCGACCCTGATCATCACTCTGGTCAGATAATCAACGAATCGGCATCAAAAATACACAGCGATTATGGCAGAAGTCAAACAGACACTTAACAGAAAAAAGCCAACTAATGCCAATGGCACAGTGCCGTTGAGCGATATTTTCTTCATGACCTTGCGTTATTGGCCATGGATAATCCTTTCGGTTGCCATATGCTTTGGAGTGGCATACATATATTTATTGCGTACACCGAATGTATATACACGTAGCGCGGAACTGCTTATCAAAGATGACAGCAAGGGGAAAACGGTAGGTGCCGAAGAATTTACAGACCTTGGGCTTTTCCAGAGCAATACCAATATTCAGAACGAAATGACCAATCTTCGGGCTAAGGATCTGATGGAAGAAGTCGTGAAGCGTCTCGGTCTTGATGTTGATTATTATTCCGAGGGTCGTTTCCACGAGATTGTAGCTTACGGATATGACTTGCCTGTAAAGGTTACGTTAAAAGATTTTCCGGATGAAAGCTATCTTACATTTGATTTAAATGTTGATAATAAAGGGAGGGTGACAATCAAGAATCTGTCCGAAGCGAATAAGCCGACAGTCGGAAAAGTTTTTGCCGGCAATATTAATGATTCAATTCAAACACCCGTTGGAAAAATTGTAGTTACTGCGACTCCTATATATACCAAAGGGGAAATCGTGGATTTGGCAGTGCAAAAACGCCCCTTGACCGTTGCACGCGATTCTTATAATTCGAGATTGTCAGTATCAATGTCGAATGAGAAGGGTACCGTGTTGAAACTTACATTGTCAGACCAGTCCGTACAACGTGCTGACGAGATTTTGAACACCCTTATCAACGTATATAATGAAAACTGGATTCGAGACAAAAACCAGATAGCGGTCTCGACTTCCAATTTCATTAATGACCGTCTCGGAGTGATTGAGGGAGAACTTGGCAATGTAGATTCCGACATATCATCTTACAAGAGTGCCACATTGACGCCCGATGTGGCTGCTGCGGCCTCGATGTATATGAGCCAGAGCCAGCAGACACAGGCACAAATACTGGATGTAAACAATCAACTGTCGATGGCTCGCTATATCAGATCATATCTGATGTCAAGTGAAAATAAGGATCAGCTTCTTCCTGCCAATTCTGGGCTTAACAGTTCCAAC
>CATXZX010000227.1 GCA_958404085.1 uncultured Prevotellaceae bacterium
AAGACTGTAGACGGTCCTTCTATGAAAGACTGGCGCGGTGGTCGTGCTGCTTCTGGCAACATCATCCCGTCTTCGACAGGTGCAGCTAAGGCAGTAGGTAAAGTTATCCCCGAACTGAACGGTAAACTGACTGGTATGTCTATGCGTGTTCCTACTTTGGATGTATCTGTAGTCGACCTGACTGTAAACTTGGCTAAACCGGCTACTTATGCAGAGATTTGCGCTGCTATGAAAGAGGCTTCTGAAGGCGAACTCAACGGCGTTCTCGGTTACACCGAAGATGCAGTCGTTTCTTCTGACTTCCTCGGCGACACCCGTACATCTATCTTCGATGCAAAAGCTGGTATCGCTTTGACCGACACATTCGTTAAAGTTGTATCTTGGTACGACAATGAAATCGGTTACTCTAACAAAGTGTTGGAACTGATTGCCCACATGGCAAAAGTAAACGCATAAATTCCGTTTTTTCTTTAAAATAGAGTTGCCCAGTAAGGCAACTCTATTTTTTTTAATAGAAAGGTGTGCTTTTCAAGGAATTGTTTATCTTTGTATTTTGTAGTATAAATCATAAAGAGATGGATGCACAGAGGATTGACACCTTTTTAATGACCTGTGGGAAATATTTTCAGGATTATCAGATTGTAGCCCTTCGTGAACGTTTGGCTTCGATGGATGACAGCAAGTGGACCTTGTTGTCAACCCTGCAGTTCAAGGACCCGACGATTGCACTGATTATCTCGCTGATAGGCGGCTCGCTCGGTATCGACCGCTTCTTTATCGGCGATATGGGCCTGGGTGTTGCCAAGTTGATTACATGCGGTGGATTTGGTATTTGGACCATTGTAGACTGGTTCCTGATTATGAAGGCCGCGCGCGAAAAGAATATGCAGAAACTTCAGATGTATTTGTAGCGGAATGACCAGACGTTCGCTGTACAGGCTTGCAATGTCGTTGTGCATGGCTGGTTATGTATGGTTAGGCGCATCGTACATGAGTGTAGAAGAGGGAACGTTTTCTTCCCCATGCCTTTTTCGGCGGGTTATGCATCTTCCGTGTCCGGCTTGCGGTACTACGCGGGCGGTTATTGCCTTGTTGCAAGGACACGTGGCCGAAGCCGTTCGGTTCAATCTGTTGGGTTTCGTGGTGCTGGCGGGCTTGTTGATTTTGCCAGGCTGGTTACTGTACGACGGATGGTCGCGGCGCGATACGTTTTATCGCTTCTTCCTTTGGTCGGATGCCGTACTGAAACGTAAAGAGGTTTTTCTTTCATTTGTTATCCTCATCCTTATTATATGGTGTGTGAATCTTCTTCGCAACTAAATATGGGCGTATTCGTCTGCCTATTTTGCGTATTTGTTTACGGTGGTGCTGTTCAATGCGATTGAGATTATTGCCATCATTTTTGCGGCGGTTCGCGTTCGCAATGGCATTCAGGTGGAGCTATTTTTGTTCGGTCCGTTGACTCATAAAATGTGTGTCCGCGCATGAAGAAGATTGCTTTTCAGGCCTTGGTGGCAGTTACTGCATTCGGCGTTGTTTTCTTTCTGTTTTTGCGTGTAAATTGGTTGTCGGTCTTCGGACTTTCTGCTAATGCGATAGAAGAAAAAGTAGGTGAACTCTATTGGAATATTTATAAGAATGAGGCCGATTTTATCACGAAGCCTGCGGTTACGGCTCCGCTTGGTACTTTGCGTGTTGATGCGTACTCGCAGTTTCTGTAATAAAGATACATTTGTCTGTAATTCGTTTTTTCCGAAAAGCAAAAGATTCCCTATTTTTGCATGCGTATTAACCCTTTTATATGATTGTATGATGCAGGAAATAAAGAATAAGGAGTTTGGAGGCGAACGTCCTCTTTTCGAGTCCCACGATTTGCGTCTGGAGAATGTCGTTATACGGGCCGGTGAGTCTGCCATTAAGGAGTGTAGCAACATCGAGGCCGTTAATTGTCGTTTCGAAGGCAACTATCCGTTCTGGCATGTACACGGTTTTAAAATTTCGGACTGCTTTTTCGACGTAGCTGCCCGTTCGGCACTTTGGTATTCCGACCATTTAGTCATGACAAACACGCGTATCGACGCGCCGAAGATGTTCCGAGAAATGAGCGACATCGAAATAGAAAACGTGGTGATGACCGATGCAGATGAAGTCTTTTGGCGTTGCAACAACCTGCGTGTCACGAATCTGAAACTCCATGACGGAACTTATCCGTTCATGTTCTGCAACAATCTTCGTATAGACGGTTTGGAAAGCGACAGCAAGTATGTTTTCCAGTACGTACGCAATATGGAGTTGCGCAATGCCCGCATTACCACCAAGGATGCCTTGTGGGAGGCCGAGGACGTAACGGTGTACGACTCCGTGCTTGAGGGTGAATACCTGGGCTGGCATTCGCGCAATTTGCGCCTCGTCAATTGTCATATTGCGGGCACTCAGCCGCTTTGTTATGCAGAGAATCTTGTCCTTGAGCATTGTACGATGGCCGACGATTGCGATTTGGCGTTTGAGTACAGCAGTGTGGACGCCGAATTGTGCGGCCCGGTCCGCAGCGTGAAGAATCCGCGTAGCGGTCGCATTGTAGCCGATGGTTTCGGCGAGGTCGTTCTGGATGAAAACATCAAAGGTCCGGCCGATTGCAAGCTCGTTGTGCGCAATACGGAGGGCGCTGTTTCCGAATAAGGGCCACTGATTGTTCATGGGGCAGGGCATACACACAACCGACTACCTTCTGTCGCTTATCCGCGAGGGTAAGAAAATGACGCTGAGGCAGCAACTCAGACTGACGGCCTACCTGAGCGTTCCGGCTATCATGGCCCAGATTTCTTCCATCGTCATGCAATATATCGACGCTTCGATGGTGGGAAGCCTGGGAACAGAGGCCTCGGCCGCTATCGGCCTCGTTTCTACTACCACATGGCTCTTCTGGGGATTGTGCGGGGCGGCAGCCACGGGGTTCTCCGTGCAAGTGGCCCATTGCGTCGGGGCCGGTGACAATCCGAAGGCCCGGAGCGTGCTTCGCCAGTCCATCGTGGCAACTTTCGCCTTTGGGTCGTTGTTGGCATTGGCCGGCGTCCTCATTAGCGGCCCGTTGCCCGGTTGGTTGGGCGGCGACGCGGCCATACGGAACGATTCTTCGCTTTATTTTCTCATATACGCATTGTTCTTGCCTGTCCTCCAGCTGAGTTTCTTGGCCGGAGGAATGTTGCGTTGCAGCGGCAACATACGTATTCCCAGTATGTTGAATGTTCTGATGTGCGTACTCGATGTGATTTTTAACTTCCTGCTGATTTTTCCGACGCACGAAGTAGCCGGAATCACGGTGTTCGGTGCCGGCCTGGGCGTGACGGGAGCGGCTTTGGGCACTGTATTGGCTGAAACCGTGACGGCCGGATTGATGATGTGGTACCTTTGCCGCCGTTCGCCTGTACTGAATCTGCGCAGCCGCGGCAGTTTCCGTCCTCGCTGCGACACCTTGCACCAGGCGGTCCGCATTGCCCTTCCGATGGGCTTCGAGCATGTGGCAATCTGTGGCGCGCAGATTCTGACGACCGTCATTGTAGCGCCGCTTGGCAATGTGGCGATAGCGGCCAATGCCTTTGCCATTGTGGCCGAGAGCCTTTGTTATATGCCCGGCTACGGCATATCCGAAGCCGCCACCACGCTTGTGGGACAAAGTCTCGGTGCAGGTCGTATCCGCCTGTTGAAGCGCTTTGCCAACATCACGGTCTGTTCCGGAATGCTTATTATGGGCTTGATGGGCGCGCTGATGTATGCCGTAGCCCCACAGATTATCAGCGTGATGACGCCGGTGGAGGAAATTCGCCTGTTGGGGGCCGACATCCTGCGTATCGAGGCTTTTGCCGAACCCATGTTTGCCGCATCCATTGTTTCCTACGGCGTTTTTGTGGGAGTGGGGAGTACCTTTGTGCCCAGCCTGATGAATTTCGGAAGTATCTGGTTTGTCAGGCTGACGCTGGCCGCACTCCTGGCTCCCGTCATGGGACTGCATGGCGTATGGTTGGCCATGTGTATCGAACTGTGCTTCCGCGGTACGATATTCCTGGTCCGGTTGTGGCGCGGCCGTTGGCTCTGCGGACTGCGGACTTGTATGATAAAGTAGGCAGGCCTATGTCTTTCGTGTTTTTACAGACTTATTTTTATGGAATACAATTTTGATGAACTGATTGTGCGCCGTGCCACCAATTCCTACAAATGGGATACTCCGGAGGACGGCGACGTGTTGCCTATGTGGGTGGCCGATATGGATTTCCGTACGGCTCCGGTTATCGTAGAGACACTCCGGAAAAG
>CATXZX010000228.1 GCA_958404085.1 uncultured Prevotellaceae bacterium
TCGCACCTTTGTAGGTGTTAATTCAATTATACAAGATATGTCTATATCCATACAAATACCCGAATCGCAGGTGAAACAGGCTGCACAAGAGGGCGTAGATGCTTTTATTCGCATTTTTACAGAACACTATTGGGAGGCCATAGGTGGAGAATTAACGGCGGAGTCCATGCAGGAGCTGACAACCGAGCAACTGACATTGCTCGGGTATGTTATTTTGCGTGATGAAGTTATGGACGGCGGATTTATCCAATTAATACATAACGGATACGGTCCTTTCTTTTTCGGGAATCCGTTTGCCAAAGTATTGAAACTTATGGGAATGAAGCAACTCTCGAAAATGTTGTATAACATCTATCCGCATTATATAGCGACAAAAGACGAATTAATCCGTGAGTGTTCGGATGAAGAATTCATGGCTTTGTTTGAACGTTTTCCTGAATTTGAAGACTTTGATGATGAGTTTGTAGAAAATGAGGAAGCGTTTACTGAAATGATGGCACAATACGTGGATGAACATATTACGGATTTTGCTGAAGTTGTAAAGGACGAGATTTGATTATGGCAGAAAAACTGAAGTTAAAGAATACGCAAATAAAAAACCGGCGAGCCGAATTCGACTACTCGATTATAGACCGTTATACAGCCGGCATCGTACTTACCGGTACGGAGATAAAATCCATCCGTCTCGGGAAGGCCAGTTTGGTCGATACTTTCTGTTATATAAACAACGGAGAGGTATGGGTGAAGAATATGTATGTTGCCGAATATTTTTATGGTTCATACAATAATCATACGGCACGACGTGACCGTAAATTGCTGCTCAATAAAAAAGAGATTCAAAAATTACAGCAAGATACAAAGAGCCCGGGATTTACCATTGTACCCATGTCTTTATTTATAGACGAAAAAGGACGGGCAAAACTTCGTATTGCTCTGGCGCGAGGGAAAAAAGAATATGATAAACGCGAAACCTTAAAAGAAAAGGAAGACAAACGCGAAATGGCTCGAATGGTAAAACGGTTTTAACGTAATAAGGCTGGAGGATATACACCAATGGAAAGTATTGGAGACATTATTAAGAAACGGATATTGATTCTGGACGGGGCCATGGGGACCATGATCCAGCAATACGGATTGACAGAAGAAGATTTCCGGGGGACGGATTTTGCAGATCTCCCGGGGCAGCAGAAAGGTAACAATGATTTATTAACGTTGACAAGGCCGGATATAATCTGTGAGATTCATCAGAAGTATCTGGAGGCTGGAGCGGATATTATTGAAACGAATACATTCAGTTCGCAGACGGTTTCTATGGCGGATTACCACTTGGAGTCTTATTGCCGCAAACTGAATGTAGAGGCATGTCGCCTGGCCCGCAATCTGGCCGATGAATATACAAGACGCAATCCGGACAAACCTCGTTTTGTGGCTGGTTCGATCGGGCCGACTAACAAGACCTGTTCCATGAGTCCCGACGTAAATAATCCGGCTTATCGTGCATTGACATTCGACGAACTGGAAACGGCTTACGCGGAACAGATTGATGCGCTGATTGACGGAGGAGTGGATTTGCTGCTGATAGAGACTATTTTCGATACATTGAATGCAAAAGCCGCCATACATGCGGCCGAACAGGTAATGAGCAAGCACGGGGTCGAACTGCCCATCATGCTTTCGGTCACCATCTCAGATAAAGCGGGCCGGACATTGTCCGGACAGACATTGGAGGCCTTCCTGACTTCCGTTTCGCATGCTCATTTGTTTTCTGTCGGACTTAATTGCTCTTTCGGTGCAAAGGATATGAAACCTTATCTGGAGGTTTTGTCACGGCGTGCCCCTTATTATGTTTCCGCCTATCCGAATGCCGGATTGCCCAACAGTTTGGGGAAATACGACCAGGAGCCTCAACAGATGGCGGAAGAGGTTCGTTCATTTGTCGATGAAGGACTTGTGAACATAATCGGCGGATGTTGCGGAACGACCGATGCCTATATCGCTCTTTATTCAGAGTTGATAAAACGGAATGGTCAGTGGATTGTTCCGAGAAAGCCGGCCGCGCCTCCTTCTTGCCTATGTTTGTCCGGACTCGAACTACTTGAAGTCAGACCGGAAAATAACTTTATGAATATCGGTGAGCGGTGTAATGTAGCTGGCTCACGAAAATTTTTACGGCTGATAAAAGAGAAAAAATACGACGAAGCCCTTTATATAGCCCGAAAGCAGGTTGAAGATGGAGCACAGGTATTGGATATCAATATGGACGACGGTCTGTTGGATGTAGAAGGTGAGATGAAAAATTTTCTGAATCTTTTAGCCTCGGAACCGGACGTATCGCGTGTACCTATCATGATAGACTCTTCGCGCTGGCCGGTTATTACTTCGGGACTGAAGTGCGTTCAGGGAAAATGTATTGTCAATTCGATTTCGCTGAAAGAAGGTGAACAGGTTTTTCTGGCACATGCGCGTGAATTGAAACGGTTGGGGGCCGCTGTTGTAGTGATGGCTTTTGACGAACAGGGACAAGCCGATGCCTATGAGCGTAAAATAGAAGTATGTGAACGGGCTTATCATCTGTTGGTCGACGAGGTAGGGATGAATCCTACGGATATTATTTTCGATCCGAATGTCTTATCCATTGCTACGGGCATGACCGAACACGATAATTATGCCGTTGATTTCATTCGTGCCACAAGTTGGATACGTCGAAATCTGCCCGGATCGCACGTCAGTGGTGGAGTGAGCAATCTTTCATTCTCATTCAGAGGACATAATTATGTGCGGGAAGCGATGCACGCAGTCTTTCTCTATCATGCCATACAAGCCGGTATGGATATGGGTATTGTCAATCCATCTTCTGCGGTTCAGTACAATGACATTCCGGCCGATTTATTGAAATTGCTGGAAGATGTCGTATTGAACCGTTGTTCCAATGCTTCCGAACGCTTGATTGAATGGGTGGAACATCATCAGGAAGAAAAAAGCACAAAGGCCGCACAGAGTACTTCGCACGACGCATGGCGTAATGAGAGTTCGGTAGAGAAACGACTGGAGTATGCTCTTGTTAAAGGTGTCGGCGAATATTTGGAAAAAGATCTGGCCGAAGCGGTACAGAAATATCCTCACGTCGTAGATATAATAGAAGGGCCTTTGATGGCGGCCATGAATAACGTAGGCACTTTGTTCGGTGAAGGGAAAATGTTCTTGCCGCAGGTTGTGAAGACGGCCCGTACGATGAAAACGGCAGTAGGCATTCTCCAACCGCTCATCGAGGCTGAGAAAATAGACGAAACATCGGTTTCTGGAAAGGTTCTGTTGGCAACGGTCAAGGGAGATGTACACGACATAGGCAAGAATATCGTATCCGTCATCATGTCATGTAATAATTATGAGGTCATAGACATGGGCGTAATGTGTCCGGCTGAATCCATCGTCCAGCGGGCTATTGAAGAGAACGTCGATATCATAGGTTTGAGCGGGCACATAACGCCGAGTTTGGACGAAATGATACATGTGGCGGAAGCGCTGGATGCTGCGGGGCTCGATATACCGATTATGATAGGAGGAGCTACAACCAGTCGTCTCCATACAGCTTTGAAGATAGCACCGGTTTACCGTGGGCCGGTTGTCTGGTTGCGCGACGCTTCTCAGAACGTATTGGTAGCTTCGCGTTTGTTGAATAAAGAAACACGCAACGAATATATATGCCAGTTGAATCGTGAATATGAAGATTTGCGCAAAACGACAGATTCCCGAACACCTCAATTGATGTCTCTGGCAAATGCACGCGAAAACAAATTGAACTTATTTCCATAAAGATGAAACGATTTTTTTTAACAGTCGCAATGTTATGTAGCCTTGTGTGTACACAGGCTTTCGTACGAGTGCAAGACGGAAGGTTTAGCAGAGATGGAAAACCTTATTATTTTATTGGTACGAATTTTTGGTATGGTCCTATTTTGGGTTCCGAAGGAGAGGGCGGAGATCGTGGACGTTTGTGTCGCGAACTCGATTCTTTATGTGCCATCGGCATTAACAACCTGAGAATCCTGGTCGGAGCGGATAAGGGGAGTGTCAATGCTAATAGTGTAGCCCCGTATTTGCAAAATGACGACGGCACTCTGAATGACGATCTGTTGGCCGGTTTGGATTATCTTATGAGCGAAATGCAGAAAAGGAATATGCTGGCAGTTCTTTATCTGACCAACTCATGGGACTGGAGCGGCGGATTCGGATCTTACTTACGTCGGGTCGGAAAAGCCGATTCCCCGGCATCTTCCGGTGAGGGGTATAACGATTACGTACG
>CATXZX010000229.1 GCA_958404085.1 uncultured Prevotellaceae bacterium
CACGGGCAAAGTTCTTGTCGTCCGAAGCCACCACATACGTTCCGACAACTTGCTCCATCAGCCGGCGTTCGGAACCTTTCAGTGGGAACTTTCGCTTCAGCAAGGCCTGCACGGTCCGTGTTTCAGCCGAATCGGGCCATATCCGTTCCATCCGGAAACCTTTGTCCGCACGGTTGTCTGTCGTAATCCGAAACGGTTCGCCGAACAGCACCATCCGGTCTTTTCCCGTACAATACACCGGGAAATAGATGTTGTCCGGCACGACTTTCTCGAACTCCGCACAGTGCCTCTCCTTGTCGATGATTCCCCATGTAACGGGAATAAAACCGTCTTGCGAATGGAAACAGGCCAAGTAAGCCAACCGGTTAGGAGTGGGGTATCCGAACGGCAGCGAGAGTTTCACCACCGGTTTTATTTTTTCCGAATGATCTTCCAGACAAGGATTCGACAGGACAGCCGGAATCGGTTCACCGGGATTTCGCAACGAATAAGGATTCTTGTCGCGTCGACCGAAATAAAGATAAAAAATGTTGGCGGACCGGTCGAATCCCTTGTCGCGGTAGAGCGGCAGATGGGCCTCGGGGCTAAACGTACGCCAGCGTCCCTGTTCGTCGGTCACAGCCACGTGGTAATGGTGGGAAGGCGACAGTTTGTTCGCACTGTTATAGCCTACAAGAGCCGGCACGCCGCAGGCACGCAACACGGCGGCTCCGTAAAAGGCGATGTCCACACAGTCGTGAATGCCGCTAAAGCACAATTCGCCCCATCCGATATTGTCCGACAACGGATAAGAGCCGTGAATGTAGCGCAACAGGTTCTCTACGGAGTTATAGCGTGCTACGACCGTACGGACCGAAGCCGTATCGTCCCTGCACAGGTATTTTCCGTAAAATCCGGCCAGTTCCGTTGCCGGACACACCATCGGGTAATCGTTGATGGAACGATAAGGCAGAATGCGTTCGCAGAAGTCATCGAAATCCATTGCGGCCACACGCGGATTTTCCCGGCGCAACCGGAAGGCATGCTCGATGTGTGCAAACAGAAAAGCACTGTCGATGGTCGCGGCATCGCACAAAGGCCTTACCTCTACCTGCGGCTGTCCGAAAACCGTGTGCGCGATACTGTCGCGGAAGCGTTTGGCCCGTTCCTGGAATGCCTTGTCTTTCCTTACTCCGGACCATGCGCTGTCAGGAAGCGTCCCCAGCACACCGTAGAGCCGACGGTCGGCCTGCATACGCAGCGAGTCCACCTTCGGGTCGTAGGACAGGATGCGCCCCGGGCGGTTCTGGAAAGACATATTGGCGATGAGGAAACAGGCGGCACGGTATTTCTCCTTATCGCCCCGGTAATGGTCCAGTACGGCCAAAAGCGCCGTCCTGTTCGTACCGGCCGAATCGAGGGCCGCCTCCAGGCGATGTTTGTCGGCCTCCGGCCGGTCCGTACCGCCGGTCTGTCCGGCTATCCGTACGGGTGTCGCGTATGCTGCAAGCAAGCAGCCTGCGAACCACACTTTTGCAAACAAAATCTTTTGTTTCATGGCCTTATTTTGTTTTAGTTTGCGGAATGAGGGCGCGAGCAATAGCCTTTTGCCTCGTCCTTTATCCAGTCAATTTCTTCAGACGGTATCTTGACAGGCTTTTCCACCAGCATGCGGGCCATGCCGAGCGCTCGCGCGCTATCGTTGCGGGCCACATACAACCTGAACAGCCGGTAAAGCGGTATAAAGCGGACGGGAGCCATGTAATGGGCCTTCCACAAACAGGATTCGGCCCGTACGAAGTCGCCGCTGTGCCGAGCATTGTCGGCCTCCACAAGGGTCAGGCATACGTCTGAGCCATAACGCGGCACGTAGCTGGAAAGCAGGCTGTCGCACTGTTTGTACGAACCGACTCCGTTCAGCAGCACGATATAGTTATAGAGGAAGTCCGGATGATTGTGCATGTCGGGCAACAGCCTGGCATAACACGGCACAGCCTTTTCGAGCCCCTTGTCCTCGGCCACCGCCAGTGCCCGTTCCCACTGCCGCTCGCTGCGGATGTGCCGGCAGAGCAGTCCTCCCAGAAAAAGTCCCGATGCCACAAGAAGCACAACGGATGCCCCGGAAACGGGCGCCGCCTTTACAAGCGGGCTTTCGTTACGGTGTATCCATGCCAACGCGGTCAGCACGGCCCATTGCACGAACGTATAGCTCATGGGGTAGGAAAAAAGAGCCATGATACCTACGGAAAGCAATACGACTGCAGCCAGCAGCCGGTCGGCGGATGGGTGGCGGCGAAGCGACACGCATGTATGCCACCCTAACAACAAAAGCGGCAACATACCGACCAGACCGTAATCGACGAGCCACAACAGGTAGTCGTTGAGCGGCGTACGGAGATTGTCGGCAAGCGGCACAAACGCGCTATCGGGATGGGTACGGAAGTAAGCGGCCTGCTCATCCATGTAACCGGCCTTGAACCCGGTTACACCGTGGCCGGTCCACGGCGAACGGGCTATGAGCGACAGGGTACACCGGTACACGAGCAGGCGGCCGTCGGCCGAGTCTTTCTTATACAGGTACGCGCATACGAAAAAGACGGACAGGAACACGGCAAAAAACGTAACAACGACTTTTCGACGGGGAATGCGGATGCCGACCTCACGGGCATACAGGGCCACTGCACATGCACAGGCCAGTAACAAAGCCAACACGGCACTACGCGACTGAAGGACGACGGTCATGCCTGCGAACACGGCACATACCACGAAAGCAGCTGCACGCCGAAACATACGATGTTCCCTTAAAGCCGCATAAAGCAACACGGGACAAAGCAACGCGCAGGAGGCTGCAGGACCGGCGACATTGTCGAAAAATCCGCTGCAATACGCCGTCGGCATCCCCTCCCGGACGGCAACGGCCAACTGCCAGACGATGTACGAACAATGGAACAACAGCATGCAGCATACAGCCCGAAGCGCAGGACGGAAATCGTCGGGAGAGAAGCTACGGAACAGATTGACCGCCAAAACATAATAAAGAACGGACACACCGCCGGACAACACATAGAGGACCGGCAGGGAAGGAAGGCTGGCAACAAGCGCCCAAAGCAACCACAGCGAAAGGAGCAGGACAGACGGACGAAGGAGTACGGGAGGTGTCTCTTTTTGCCGGAAAACGGTGTATGCGTACACGAACGCCCCTACCGAACACACAAGCACCGACATATAGAGCGCAGTATATTTTTCTACGACAAACGGAGAGGGTATGAGAAACAAGGCTGATATCCCCACGCATGCAAATATGATTCGCCATACCGGTTTCATCTCATACTATTTTTTCTAAAGACAGCCAAGCCTTTTTATTCTATTTTGCAAATATACTCATTTATTCAAAGTGGCAAGGATTTAAACGAATTTATTTTCAATCATACACAAAAAAAGCGCAGAAAGCGCGACGGCCGGCGAAAAAAGGCCGATTCCGATGCAACGAAGCAGGCACATAATCTGAAAAAACGCCGCGCCCGTTCAAAAAAAGAGGCCCGTGCGGCATACGCGGAAGGCCCGCCGCGCAAGTTTCTACCGAAATGCTTTTTCCGTTTCAAAATAAAGATTAACTTTGCCCCTGTTTACAAAAAGCGAATGGACGAAAACGGTATAAAATCAATCCGGGATGAAGTCAAACAGCTGTTCACGGAATACATGCAGGTGAACGGCCATCGCAAAACACCCGAACGTTACGCCATACTCGACACGATTTATTCCATCGAAGGGCACTTCGACATCGAACAACTCTTTCATATCATGATGGACAAGAGTCATTTCCGCGTCAGCATGGCCACACTCTACAATACGCTCACACTCCTTGTCGACGCCAAGTTAGTCATCAAGCACCAGTTCGGCGACAATACCGCCCACTACGAGCGGTGCTACGACCGCATGCCCCACCACCACCGCATCTGTACGCACTGCGGCAGTGTGGCGGAGTTTGTCGACGAGGAACTGACCCAACGGATACGCAGCGTCAAGCTGTCGCGCTTCCACCAGAGCAACTACACGCTCTACATCTACGGAGAATGTTCCAAATGCCTGGCCGCCCGCAAGCGGAAAGAAAGACTGCTCAAGAAACAAGAACAATGCTAAACAACCATAATATAATGAAAACAGGAAAAGTGGATGCTCTGCTGGGCATCGTTTTCGGCGACGAAGGAAAAGGAAAGGTGGTAGATTTCTTTACCCCCAAATACGATGTAGTCGCCCGCTACGCCGGTGGCCCGAACGCCGGACACACAATCATCTTCAACGGTAAAAAATTT
>CATXZX010000230.1 GCA_958404085.1 uncultured Prevotellaceae bacterium
CCTTCCGGGGAGCCGATGCCTCGAAACCCGAAAATATTTACCCCACCCACTTTACCTGGCTGCTGACCAACAGCCACTCGGGCAAGGAGGGGATGGCTAGGGCCAACGGAGTGCCCAACTCGGTGGTTTATGGCGGTACGACGTACTCGAAGGTGTTTGGCAACCAGGATTGCGAGCATGCCGATTTTGGTTGGATGCAGGGGTATGACAAATGGTACAGCGCCATGTTCAACCGCATTTCCCACAATTCCTTTTCGCCGTACGGACTGGACACGGAGAAAGGGCGCGAGTTCGTGAAAAACTGGTTGTGGAACCACCAGGGCGACAAGGATTTTGTCGTCGGAGGCATTTGCGGTATCGGCGTGGCCAGTGCGTGCCGGCCGGCGCCCATCGCCGACGACCCTGAAGGGCGGAACAAGGCCGCCGGGGTAGTGGGACAGAAGTATGTGACCCGTTGGGGCGACGGCGTGGACCACGCGCTGACCATTGTGGGCTACGACGACCGCATCGTGTTCGACCTGGACAGCAACAAAGTATACGGCGAGGCCGACAAGGACGAGTGCGGCGCATGGATTATCGTCAATTCGTGGGGCAACGGGTGGGCCAACAAAGGATTTATCTATTGTCCTTACAAGTACGGCTTCCCTGTCCGTCAGCAGGAGGGGGGAGCATGGCATCCCGAGTTCTATCATGTCCGGAAAAACTACCGCCCTTTGCGGACGTTGAAGGTACGTATGGATTATTCCCGCCGGAGCGAGCTGAAGTTGCTGGCCGGTATTTCGGCAGACCTGAGCGCCACCGAACCCGATGTGACCATCGAGATGGAACATTTCAAGTTTGCCGGCGACGGACGCTCCCGCAGGGCGAAATACGGGCTCGAAGCCAGTACGCCGATGCTCGGAAAATGGGCCGACGGCAGGTTGCACGACGAACCGATGGAGTTCGGTTACGACTTGACCGATATCTCGTCGGGTTTCGACACGCGGCGACCTTTGAAATATTTCTTTATCATAGAGAGCAAGCAGGATGCTATTGGTACCGGACGGCTTTACAATTGCTCGGTACTCGATTATGAATTTGACCGCCTGGGCATCGAAACACCGTTGAAGGGCGGCGAACGCGGTTTGCACATCGAGAGTCACGGACAGCGTACGGTTGTTTCGGCTGTGGTGCAGGGTGAACCGTTCTTTGCTCCTGTCAACGTGCGCACTGCCGGCGACGGCCGGACTCTGACCTGGGACAAACCCCAGCTTACGCATTATCCGTTGAAGGCGTATGTGCTGTTTAAAGACGGACAGGCTGTCGATACGATTGCGGCTGATAGGCGGAGTTGTACGTATGGGGAGGTCGGCGCGCAGTATGCCGTGGCTGCACTGTACGAATATAAGGCCGGTGCGGATAGCGTGGCCCGCGTAGTGTCTGCGCAGGCCGGGGCTGTATGCTCCGACAACGCTTTGTCCGGTAAATACACGGCGCTCGATTTGCGGCAGGACGGATTTGTTGTACCGCATGTGTTCGACGCTTCGCACAACCAGGCCACCATTGAGTATTGGCTGAAGCCTCGTTTCTGGCGCGACTGGAACCAGAGCGTAGGACCGGGCTGGGGCAATTTTCTGATTCATGCCAACGACAACGGCGCCCTGACATTCGGTTGGGATGGAGATAACCGTATGAATACGCGTGAGGGACTGATTGTTCCCGGCCGGTGGTACCACTTTGCCTTTGTAGTGTCGAAAGATACCATGACGGTGTATGTTGACGGCGAGCAGGTGGGCACGCTTGTCGGCCGTTCCCGTTCGGGTATCGGCGGCTTTGGCGGTTTGAAGTTTTCCTCGGACAAAAACGGGGCTTTGGACGGCGAACTTTCGGAACTTCGCATTTGGAAGGAAGCCCGCACCGAACGCCAAATCCGCGAGATGATGTACGGAAGTTTTGCTTCGGCCGGTATGCCCGCTACGTTGCTGGCCTATTTCAAAGGACAGCTGACGGAAGTGGCCGGTGAGAAGAGATGGCGCGATTTTGCCGGCTCTAATCATGCCCGGTTTGCCGGTTTCGGCAGGTATACGGAGGTACCGAAGGAAAACCAGAGGCCCGTTTCGTTGAAGGCGTATGTTGACTTTTCGTTGCCGAAGAGTCCGGTTTATGCAGGACAGGAGTTTACGCTGCATGCCGACTGTTCGCCTACGGTTGAGACCGTATCCTGGACGTCCGCCGATGCCGGTGTCGAAGGACTGGAACTGAAAAATCCTGTTTTGTTGTTCCCGAAAGCTGGAAAACATCTGGTGAAACTGGCCGGAAAGACCGCAGACGGGCAAAAGGTGGTTGTGGAAAAGGAAATAAGCGTATTGCCGGCCCGCTTCGATGCTTGTTTCAGGCCTACGCAGCGCGAAGGTTCTGCAGGCGAACGCATCAGTTTCCAACCGTCGAACCCTCTTCCCGGATTCCGGTACGAGTGGACACTGCGTGGGGCCGACGTAGAGAAGGCTTACACGCAGGGCGCCGCGGCTACGTACGCATCGGCCGGAGATTACAAGGTGAAACTGCGTGTGACCGACCCTTCGGGAGGCAGGAAAAAGACCAGAACATTCAAACTGCATGTGAAGAATGTCGCACCGGAGGTTCAGTTTGAGGTGTCGCCCATGGCTGTTCTGAAAGGCCAGGAAGTGACGCTGACCGATCGCAGCCGTTATGCGCCGGCCCGCTGGAAATGGCAGTTGGACAGCCGGCGTTATACGCTTTTTGCCGAAGGACGTAACCCGAAGATTCGTATGGATGTTCCGGGTGTTTACGATGTTACGCTCACGGCCTCGAACGAGGTGGGTTGCAATACGGCTACGCAGAAACAAGTACTCGTGGTCTGCAACGCCGATAGCAAGAATGGTTTGAATTTCAGCAATCCGCGTGCAAGCGTTCGGGTCGATAAGGCGTTGTGGAAGGAGGCTACCGACGAAATGACAGTAGACTGGTGGATGCATCCGGCGGCGAAAGAACAGATAGCCGGAATCGGAGATGCCGCAGCAACCTGGCAATTGCGTACCGACGGCCGTGGAAACATGATGCTGACGGTAGACAGTCTTTCCGTGCGTTCCGGAAATGGTTTCGTCATCCCTAACCAGTGGCATCACTATGCCGTAAGTTTCCAGTCGGGCAACGTAGTCTTTTTCCGCGACGGCGAAGTCTATAAAACGGAACAATTGAAAAATAAAAACCGCTCGGTAACGCAGGTTCCCGCAGTACCGACGGTACACATAGGTGGTGAGCAACAGCCCATGAATGCTGTGATCGATGAGTTCCGCGTCTGGAAAAAAGCCCTGTCGGCCGTCTCTTTGCAGCAATACTGCAACGCGCCGGTTCAGGATGTGGCTGCAGCCGAACAAAAGGATGCCTTGCTGCTCTATTATTCCTTCAATCAGAGTGGAGGCGATGTGCAGGATCTTTCATCCAACGGGCACACCGGCCGCCGCGAGAACTTCGGGCCCGATGGAGATGCCTGGGGTATATCGACCGGCGTGTTCAGTCTGAACTTCGAAACGCCTTTGACCGATATTTCAGACGGTTTGCTTCCTCCGGCAGTCCGGCCGTTTGCAACCACCGGTGCGTCCGTCAACGTGAAAGACGCGAAGCGGTTTGTGGAATTCAAGGCGGACGGAACACCCGCAGGATGGCATGTGGAGAATTTTGTGACGAACGACAGCATCCGTACCGGAGTACATGTAGACCGCAACAAGGAAGATGCGTTGTGCGTGTTTACGGGTTGGGATGGATTCGCACGTACGCTTACCAATCACAAGTTGTATAGTACCGTGACGTTGCCTGCCGGTAAGTACGAGCTTGAGGTCGTGCCGGTGAGAGGTATGGTATCCGGTAGTTCGTACCTGGTCGTAGCGGCTGGGAAGGGCCTGCCCGATACGGAGAACCTCGGCACCTCGCTGGCCTCTTCGCCCCTTTCTGCGGGATGCCTGTCTTTCATCCTGGATAAAGAGAAGGAAGTATCGCTCGGCATGTTGTTTAACATGCAGGGCAATGCGGGCGTGGTCATCGACCGTATTGTGCTGCGGCGCGCCACAGTAGCTCCTTAAGACATGGACGGTTCTCCCATCCATGTCTCTTCAGTCCGATAAAAGAAGGCTTGTTCAAACAGCGGTGTGACGGTAAACGTTGCGCCGCTGTTTGTTGGAATCAATTCCGGCTCAGCCTGGCTCAGCCGTACGTCCGAAGAAACAAATTTGGGATTGCGACTCGATCTGCCACCGACGGCGGTATATCGCCACTATCGTCTCCAACGGCAT
>CATXZX010000231.1 GCA_958404085.1 uncultured Prevotellaceae bacterium
CGCCTTCCTTGAAAAGCAGAAGAAGGAGAAAGGTGTATACGACAACGGTACACAGCTCCTTTGGGGCGACTACATTCCCGGCCACGCCAAACACGTTTTCTACTTCGAGAAGCAAGAAGACGGAACATTCGCCATCAAGAGCCTCATGACCGGACGCTACCTGACCGGCATGACCACCACTTCCGAAATCAAAGGCACCACGCAGAATCTTATCCCGCTGGGCGCCGGCCAGTTCCGCATCAGCGACGAAACGGGTAACTACCACGCCAACGGACACAACAACGGTTCCGGTACATCGGGCAACATGGTTCACTGGACCGACGGCCTGAACTCGTCCGGCGCATGGATGTTCGAGCCCGTCAGCAACCCCTCCAAACTCGACAGTCTGGTTGCTGCAGCCCGCCAGGAAGTCCTGACGAATGAATTCAAAGAAGCCCTTTCCGAGGCACGCGAAGATTCTGCCAACGGCTTCACCCCGAAATGGTACATCAAGGATGTTAAACAGTTCAGTTCCAACGCCAAGGATGAGGCAGAAGGCTCGTTCGAAGCCCTCATCGACGGCAACTGGACCGACAACGGTGACAACAAATCCACATTCTTCTGCTCAAGCTGGCACAACGCCTTCGGCGAGGCTCACTACATACAGGTCGACCTATCGGAGACACCGCTCCAGAACTTCGTCGTCATGTTTGCCAAACGTCCGGGCGCAAACGCCGTAGACCGTCCCACGTACATCACCATCCTCGGCTCTAACGACGGTGAGAAATTCGACTCCCTCACCTACATTCCGCAGGGCGGCGACACCATGCCTACGCGCAACTCGCAGCTTGTATACCGCTCCGGCAATCCCATCAACCTGGACCAGCCTTACAAATACCTGCGCTTCCGCGTAGACTCCACCAACAGCATGGCCTCCGTAGACCCGATGGGCTTCCCGTTCTTCACCCTCGGTGAATTCAACATCACCGACCCCGGTTTCCCGAACGACGAAGAGGCATCCATGGCCCTGCGCGAAGACATGGTTTCCGCATACGCAGCCCTGAGCGCAGCTATCACGAAAGCCAACACCGTGGATCCCAAACTGGCTACGCGCGAGGACATCGACGCCTTGCGCAACGCCCTTGCCGAATTCGACAAAGCCTATCCGCACACCGACCTGTTAACCGACGCTATTGCCCAGACCCGCGACTACGCAGAACACGTATTAGTAGCCATCGACCCGAACAACGCCGAATTCGGTATGTGTAAAGATGCCTCGACGGTAGATGCCATGACAGCAGCCGCCGACGAAGCTCAGAATGCGCTCGACTCGAACAAAAAGATCACGCGCGCCGAAATCAATGCCCAGCTCGACAAACTGACCGAGGCCAACAACAAGTTCCTTGCCACCATCGAAATGCCGGCCATGAACACCTGGTATTTCATGAAGAGCCTTTGCCGTCAGGAGGGACGCGAAGATGCTTACGAATCCCTTGTTTATCCGCAGGAAAACCGCATCGGTGCCAACATCGTATGGGGAGCCAATATCAACGACGGTACCTTCGATACCAAATACATCTGGAAGTTTATCCCGGTTGAAGGCAAAGAAGGCGTATTCGGTATGCAGAACATCGGTACGGGTTACTACATGGGTGCCGACCGCGCGCTCTCCGCTCCCTATCAGCTGTCCGACACGCTCGTAGAGTTCAAGCTCCATTACGTAGCCGGAGGCCAGCTCTCCAT
The DNA here is from genome assembly GCA_958404085.1 of uncultured Prevotellaceae bacterium. Classification (GTDB taxonomy): domain Bacteria; phylum Bacteroidota; class Bacteroidia; order Bacteroidales; family Bacteroidaceae; genus Alloprevotella. The sequence continues at coordinate 1,723 of CATXZX010000231.1, forward strand.
CATCCAGAACGAGAACGCACACGGAGCTGCCCACGCAGCAGCCAGCGGATCGGCCCTCGTACCCTGGACGGCCGGCGAAAACTCGGCTACGGCATGGACTTTCGTAGAAAGCACCGCCGACAACCAGTTGGCAACCGCAACGGCATTCACCAACCGCGCCAACATCTACTGTTTGCCGTACGACATCAACGGTTACTTCTACGCATACAATGAAGAAGGTTACGAATCGGAGCCCGTCGCATACCAGATCTCGGGTGCCCGCTTCGACGAAAACAACGACATCACCGAAATCGGACTCACGCCGCTCGACACCGAAAACGGCATCCCGGCCGGCACACCGTTCATCCTCGTCATCGACGACGTTACCGCGGCCGAAAGCGATACCATCACGTTAGACCTCGGCCTGGAATTCGGCAGCGAACTCAACACCGAAGCACGCACCGTCAACGGACTGGTAGGTGTGATGAGCAGCACGGTCATCGACAAAGCCGGCATCGGTTACTTCTCCGAGACCGACGGCCTGACCTCGCTCGAAGAGACGAAGAAAATAACGATTGCAGGCCAGCGCGGTTACATCGACGGCACACTGCTGAAGAACGCTACCGATGAAGGCGAAATCTTCCTGAAGGTCAAGGACGGCAACGTCATCACCGACATCGCTCAGGCTGTCAAGAATTCGAAGGCCACCGTATCGGTTTACGCCGTCGACGGACAACTGGTTCGCAAGAACGTAAAGGCAACCGAGGCCCTGAAGGGCTTAAAGAAAGGCCTCTACGTCGTAAACGGAAAAGTCCTGATGGTTAAATAAAAAACCTTTTCCTATAACTTCAGAATGCGGGGTTGCCATTGTGGCAACCCCGTATTTTTTAGCTACCTGTCCCAATAAAACCGTCGCGGGAAAAGTGGAAAATCCAATCCGGCCTTGCGGAAGAAGAAACCCGGGCCTTGCAATCCGAACCGGGTGGCCCGCATTTCAAAATACAAGGCCCGTACGACGTACGGGCTGCGTCCGGACCACACGTTTCGCCCGTCCTATTTTCCGAACCACCCTATAAATAGTTTGCCCGACACGCGTTCCGGACCATACAAAGCACATTTTTATTCTTTTCAGCACGTTCAATCAAAATAGTGTCAATATAAATCAATATAGTGCAAGCCTCGCTAACAAAAAAAGCTGATATTTGCACATACAAAACCAAAAAGATTGACATGAACAGTTTCGGCACATTAGATTATATCGTTTTTCTGGCCTACGCCTGCCTCATCCTCTTTGTCGGGCTCTATGCCAGCCGTACGAAAAAGGGGGAACAGAAAAATACGCAGGACTATTTCCTGGCCAGCCGCTCCCTGTCGTGGTGGGCCATAGGCGCCTCGGTCATCGCGTCCAACATCTCGGCCGAACAATTCATCGGCATGTCGGGCTCGGGCTTCGCCATCGGCCTGGGAATCGCCTCGTACGAATTCCTTGCCGCCGCCACACTGATTTTCGTCGCCGTACTCTTCCTGCCCATCTACCTGAGGTCCAACATCTACACCATGCCCCAATTTCTTGAACTGCGCTACAACAAGCGCGTCAAGACCATCATGGCGTTTTTCTGGCTGCTGGTATTCATCTTTGTCAACCTGACCTCCATCCTGTACCTCGGTGCCCTGGCCATCAACAAGATCATGGAAGTCGACATGCTTGTCGCCATCGTGGGGCTCGGCATCTTCGCCGGAGTCTACTCCATCTACGGCGGCCTGAAAGCCGTTGCCATTACCGACCTCATACAGGTGGTGTTCCTTATCGGCGGCGGACTGTTCACGACCTGCATCGCCCTCGACTACTACGCCGACGGCGCGGGTATTCTGACGGGACTGCAAAAGCTGCTGGTCAACGTTCCCGAAAAGTTCGATATGGTGCTGGACAAAACAGACCCCAACTATACCTACCTGCCCGGTATGGGCGTGCTGTTCGGCGGCCTCTGGGTCAGCGCCTTCTATTACTTCGGCTGCAACCAGTACATCATCCAGCGCGCCCTGGCAGCCAAAAGCCTGAAAGAAGCACAGAGCGGCTTGATTTTTGCCAGTTTTCTGAAACTGATTGTCCCGCTCATCGTCGTCATACCGGGTATCGTGGCTTTCGCACTGAACGCCCCGCTCGAAAAACCCGACCAAGCCTATCCCTGGCTCATGCACAACTTTGTGCCCACGGGTATCAAGGGCATAGCCTTCGCCGCACTCGTGGCAGCCATTGTCAGCTCGCTGGCATCCATGATCAACAGCATTTCCACCATCTTCACGATGGATATATACAAAGAATACATCTGCCGCGGCAAAACGGATGAGACCCGGCTCGTCACCATCGGCCGCCTGTTCGGAATGTTGAGCCTGATTGTGGCCATCGTCATAGCACCGATGCTCGGCAACCTGGAGCAAGCCTTCCAATTCATTCAGGAGTTCACCGGTTTCGTAAGCCCGGGCGCTCTGGCCATCTTCCTGGTAGGTTTCTTCTGGAAGCGCGCCAACGCAGCCGGAGCCATTGCCGCTGCCATCGCCACCTTCGTAGCATCGCTGTTCA
>CATXZX010000232.1 GCA_958404085.1 uncultured Prevotellaceae bacterium
CCGGTTGTGTGTAGTGCGGGCCTCCTGTTTTGAAATTCGAGCCACTTGGGTAAAAAAAAGAGGCCCGTGTGGTGGCCCGGTGGCAACGGAACTGGCATCTGCTAGTATATGGAGGTACGTCCGGGCATGGCGCTGTATGTCAATGCAATATGATAAATGCGACTGAACGGGTTTCGCTCCTGCAAAAACGTTTTATCGAAGTGATAAATCGCTGGAAAGCGGAACGGCTCGATACGGATGCTCTGGTGAAATATTTCAAGTCGATGGGTGCCAGGTATGTGGTGGTTCATGTCAATCACCATGACCATTACGACAACTTCGATTCGAGCCATCATCCTTGGAACTCGGTGAAGACGGGCCCGCACAAGGATATTGTGGGGCTTTTCGAGAAATCGGCCCGAAAATACGGGTTGCGTTTCGGGGTAAGTTCGCACGACGACCGCATGCTGCGTTGGTGGTTACCGGCCTTCGATGCCGACAAGAGCGGACCGTATAAGGGCATACCCTATGAGGGCCGCATGACCAAGGCTGACGGCAAAGGCAAATGGTGGGAAGGGCTCGACCCGGCCCAGCTTTACGGTCTTCCGCCCGAACAACGTATTATTATAAACAAAAACGGCAACATGTTGCTTAATGTGGAACTGATGCCCGACGGGACCATAGATCCCTCCCACAAAGGTATACTCGACGATGTGGGTCGTTGGGTGGTGATGAACGAAAAAAACATTTATGCCAGCAAGCCGTGGAAAGTGTATGGGGATAACCTGAATTCCTGTCTGCGCGAAATAGAGCGTAATATCGTCAATGCCGATGCCAAAGAAGTGATGCAGAACGCGCAGAAGGAAAATTTCAATGCGCGTACGGTGGCCAGTTCGCCCTATGGGCATGACGAGGTCCGGTTTACCGTACACGGGAAAGAACTCTATGTGTTTGTACTCAATCCTGTTCCGGGCAGTACCATCCGGCTTCCGGCTCTTGGCCTTGGCTCGGAGCAGAAGCCCGGCCGGGTCAAGTCCGTTAAAATGTTGGGCGGCGGAAAGGTTGCCTTCAGCCAGGACTCCAGGAGTTTGGCGTTGACTATGCCTGAAAAGTTGCCCACACCTTATGCCACGGTGTTCGAGGTGAAAGGAGCGCTGCAATAAACGGGTATGCCTCGGTTTGTTTGGCTTGGTTCCGCAAAGGGCCGGTTTCCGTTGCGGAGGCCGGCCCTTTGCAGGAATGGGTTGGAAAACAGACAGCCCCTGCGGGTCTTTGTAGTAGACGGGCAGGGGCTGTGTCGTAGCTTTGCGTGAAAAATCGGTTAGCGGAAACTCTTCTGGAAGATGGCCAGCACTTCCTCGTCGCTGACCGGATGGGGGTCGAACTGGAACAGTCCGCCCATCGTGGCCCGTGCGTTGGCTGCTATACGGGGCAGGTCGTCGGGCGTGATGCCCCAGTCGGACATTTTGATGTTGTCTACGCCGCATGCTTTCTGCATGTCCGAGAATGCCGTGGCGAAGTCGGCCGCTGTCGCATCAGCTTTGCCGGTCATGGCCTTCGCCATGTTGGCGTAGAGTTCGGGCACATCCGATACAAAACAGTCGTAGTAAGCGTTCGATACGCTGATGAGTCCGGCACCGTGGGGCAGGGCGGGGAAATATCCGCTCATGGCGTGTTCGAGCGAGTGTTCGGAAGTACAGCTCGATACGGATTCTACCATACCGGCCAGCATGCTGCCGAGTGCCACTTGTGTGCGGGCTTCGATGTTGCTGCCGTCGGCAACGGCTGTCGGCAGGTAACGGGCCAGCAGTTCGATGGCTTTCAGCGAGTAGATGCGGCTGATGGGCGTCGCACAGGTTGCAATGTAACCTTCGGCTGCGTGGAAGAAGGCGTCGAAGCCCTGGTATGCGGTGAGTTTGGCCGGAATCGAGAGCATCAGCTCAGGGTCTACGATCGAGAAGAGCGGGAACGTGTCGCTTGTGCCGAAGCCAATCTTTTCGTTGTTGTGTGTGATGACGGTCCAGGGGTCGGCCTCCGTACCCGTTCCGGCGGTTGTCGGAATGGCTATGATGGGCAGTGCGCCGCCCGTAACGGGTTGTCCTTTGCCGCTTCCGCCGTGTATGTAGTCCCAGTAGTCTCCCGGGTTTTTAGCCATCAGGGCAATGCTCTTGGCTGAGTCTATCGAGCTGCCGCCGCCCAAGCCTATTACGAAATCGCAGCCTTCCGTACGACAGATGCCGGTTGCTTCCATGACGTGTTCCTTGATGGGATTCGGCAGAATCTTGTCGTATACGACGTATTCCGTTCCCTGTGCCTGCAGACCTTCCGTCACTTTGTCGAGGTAGCCGAAACGGCGCATCGACGTACCGGCCGATATGACAATCAGGGCTTTCCGTCCGGGCAACGGCTCGGTTGCAAGGCGTTTTATCTCTCCGCAACCGAAGTAGAGCCGCGTAGGTATGTATTCGCTGAATATGGGATTTTGTTTTTCCATACAGAAATTGTTTTGAGTTGGTTAATGGTTTGCTTTTTGAGGGCAAAGATACTATTTTCGGGCGATTCGTATCGTAACGGAAAGGCTGATTTTCGATGTCCGGGCTACCGGAAGCATCAAAAACCAGCCCTTTGCGGTTACTTCTCGGACCGTAGTCCGCTTTTTACTTTTTCGGTAGTCCGCCGTGGCCGATGGGAAGGGAGAAATAGCAGTCCACGGCTTCATTGTTTACTCTTCCGGGCGTGAATTTCAGCAGCGACACGACGCGCAGGCATTCCTTGTCGAGCTGCGGGTCTACCGAGACTAATATGACGGGGTCGGTCACGCTGCCGTCTTTCCTCACGACGAAGCGGACGAGTGTTTTTCCCTTGATGTCGCGGTCCTTCAGTCCGGAGGGGTAGTTGAAGTTGGCGTTGATAAACTCATTCAGAGCCGGTGCGCCGCCCTCGAATACGGGATCCTTCTCGGCGCTGAGGTAAATTCCCTTGTTGTCTTTCTTTATTTCAGGCTTGGGACCTCCCTGGTGGAGCGGGGTTATTTTCTGGGGCACCACTCCGGGACGTATGCGCTTCCATGTTTCGTGTGCGGCCTCCGTGCGTCCGGGCATCGTGTAGCTTGCGTGGAGTATCGTATCGCCTTCGATACGGTAGTTGAGTACGCTTTTTCGTTGGTAGAGTTCGGGATCGGTGGGCGAGTCGGCTACGTGTTCCGTATACGTGTCGTCCGAATCGACCGTATAGCTTCCCCATGCCGAAGCCTGAGATGCTTTGCGGACGTTTGTCCATCCGAAGGTGATGAACGAACCGTCCTCGTACAGGTATTTCCAGACGGGGTAATAAGCGTATGCGTTCCCGTTTGCATCCCCCTTGCTTTTGCAGTATTGCCAGAGGCCCGCCAGTTTGCCGGTCTTGTTACTTTTGTCCGTCGCCTTACCCGGTTTTCCTACGTTGTGCCACAGTTCGCCTATTTTCTTGCCTGTTTCGGTTTTACCGTAGGAGAGGGCCAGGTAAGTACCTTCGCTTACCAGGTGAAAATCGAGCTGGTTCTGGGTTCCCACGGCCTGGGGATTCATGGTCGCTACCTTGATGTCCTCCGTATAGAGGCTGTCGTTTTTCAGTTTGTAGTCTCCTTTATTAGTAATGAATGCCTCGAAGCGTCCTTCGTAGGGAGGCCACATGAAGGTGATGAACGAACCGTCGGCATTGTAAATTTTCCACGAGGGCTGGAATTGGAGTGTCATGGAACCGTCTGCGCTCCGTTGCGGACGAAATAGTTGCCAGACACCGGTAAAGGGGGCTTTTTGTTCGGACTGCTGTGCCTTTGCGGGCATTAGGCCCGACAAAAGGAAGGAAAGAAGGATAAACTGTTTTCTCATGTCTCTTCAGGTTTTGTTTGGGTCGTACCGCTGCGATACTTCCGAATAGATTAATAATACACAAAAATAGGTTTTAAAATAATATTAGCAAAATATATATGTATAGAATTTTACTTTTCGGCTTTTTATTGTGTGTAAATTCGGAAAGAAACCGGATTTTCTAAAAAAATAGGGACTCCGGTCCTGTTTTCTGCGGACCGGAGAGGCACACGGCCGGTCAGAATCCTATTTTTCGGCGAATCAGTCCGATCAGTTTTTCCCGGCCTGTGAATATGAAGCCGGTGGTACAGGTGTTGCCGTTGAGGCGGTCGGCAGCGGAACGGTCGGCCGGGTGCAGCGTCAGCCGGACGGACAGGGGTTCGCGCCCGACGGCGGCCACCGTGAATGCGAGGTCGCCTCCGGCGGTCTGACAGATGCGCAGCGTGTCGCCTAC
>CATXZX010000233.1 GCA_958404085.1 uncultured Prevotellaceae bacterium
CCTCGGGCAGCAGTTCGGCTCCTTCCTGGTAGCAGAGCGTGTAGAAGTCGCGGTCCTGCATGTTCAGGGCCACCGTGTCGCCCGACGGATAGTTGAATACGACAATGTCGTTGAGCTGGATGTGTCCCAGTCCGCTCACGCGGCGGTAGGGCCACTGCGGATGTTCAATGTACGACTTGCATCCCAGAACCGGCAGCGTATGCGAGGTGAGGGGCATGGTGAGCGGAGTCTGCGGAACGCGCGGCCCGTAGCTCATCTTGCTTACGAACAGGTAGTCGCCCACCAAGAGGCTTTTCTCGAGCGACGAGGAGGGGATGACGTAGTTCTGGAAAAAATAGAGGTTGACAAAGTAAATGGCCACCAAAGCAAATACGATGGCATCTACCCAGCCCATGACGGCGCGTACGGTCGGGTTCTTGCTCTTTTTCCACCACGACCAGGGTATTTTCTTCGTGATGTACGCGTCGAAGATGAAGGGAACGACGACCAGGCCCAGCCAACTTTTGACCCACAGCAGGAAGGCCAGGTAGCAGAGCAGGGCAACGGCGCATTTGACGGCTTGCGTTTTCTTGTTCATACGTGTTCCGGTGTTTTAGAGGTCGAAGTGAAACAGGTCGTTCATGCCCAGCAGGCCGCTGTGTGTGGCCGTATATTCGGCTGCCAGTACGGCACCCAGGGCAAAACCGCGCCGGTTGTGGGCATCGTGGGTGATGGTGATGCAGTCTTCCGGGCTATCGTAGGTGATGGAGTGGATGCCCGGTACCTCGTCGCGGCGGATGCTGTTGATGGGCAGAGCGTCGGCCGGATGGGTGGTGTCTCCCGTCAGCACCCCGTCGGGGTCGAGCAGCGTTCCCTTGCTCCAGTGCGTCGTGCGGTCCAGTTCGGCCACGGCCTCTTCGGCCAGGGTGATGGCCGTACCGCTGGGGGCGTCGAGCTTGTGTACGTGGTGAACCTCCTCCAGCGAGACGCTGTACTGCGGCTGCCCGTTCATGAGTCGCGCTAGGTACTTGTTGAGCGCGCGGAAGAGGGTGACGCCCACGCTGAAGTTGCTGCTCCAGAACAGCGTCTGGCCGCCCTCCGTACAGAGGCGGCGTATTTCGTCGCCGTGTTCGGCCATCCAGCCGGTCGAGCCCGATACCAGCTTGATGTGGTGGCTGAAAACTTTCAGGTAGTTGGCGTATGCGGCGGTCGGCGTGGTGAATTCGATGGCTACGTCGGCGCTTTTGAAGGCTTCCGAGTCGAAGTCCTCGCGGTTGTCTACGTCGATGATGCTTACGATGCGGTGTCCGCGGCTCAGGGCTATTTCTTCTATCATACGGCCCATTTTGCCGTATCCTATCAATGCTATTTTCATAATGAGCTGTTTAAACAGCTACAAAGATAATGCTTACCGTCCGAAATTACCCTACCCGGAGATACAAAAAACTTAAATCGTGTTTTTTAAGGGGGCTTCCCGTTGTACGGAACGCCGTTGTTTTTTGAAAAATCTCCGTGCTTTTTCAAAAAATCACGGAGGTTTTTCCGCCGGCTGCGGCCCGGTTGGACAGAAAACCGTATATTTGTGCTACGGTTTGCCGCACTGGGCCGGCTGCCGCTTCGGTTATGGAACAATTGCTTCATTATGTATGGCTTCACCGCCTGTTTCCCCTGCATCTCCTGCGTACGACCGGCGGGCAGGAGGTCGAGGTCATCGACCCCGGCCTGCACAATACGGATGCCGGTCCCGACTTTTTCAATGCCAAGGTGCGCATCGGCGGTACGCTGTGGGTAGGCAGTGTGGAGATTCACCGGCGTAGTTCGGACTGGCTGCGCCACGGGCATTCCGGCAATCCGGCCTATGCCAATGTCATCCTGCATGTGGTGGAGACGGCCGATACCGACTTGCCCGGTACGGACTTCCCCCAGCTCGAACTCCCTGTGCCGCCCGTCGTCAGGGAGCGCTACGAGGCGCTGCGTGCCGAAGAGGCTTTTCCGCCCTGTTACCGGGTCGTTCCCGGGCTGGACGGTCTGAAGGTGGCCGACTGGTTGGGAGCGCTTTGCACGGAACGCCTCGAGGAAAAGACGGCACGCATTGCCGCCCAACTGGAGGCCTGCGGGAACGATTGGGAGCAGGTGTGCTTCATGACGCTGGCCCGCAATTTCGGTTTCGGTGTCAACGGCGAGGCCTTCGGGGAGTGGGCGGAGCATATTCCGCTGCATGCGGTGGGTAAACACCGCGACGACTTGTTCCAGGTAGAGGCGTTCTTCTTCGGACAGGCGGGTCTGCTGACCGAAGAGGGCCAGCCCATGACCCACCGCGCCGCGGCTTCGGCCGATTCCTACTACCTGAAGTTGCAGGCGGAATACCGTTTCCTGGCCCATAAGTTCGGCCTGCAATCCATGGATGCCCGCCGTTGGCGTTTTCTGCGCCTGCGGCCCCAGAACTTCCCGCACATCCGCCTGGCCCAGTTGGCCTGCGTGTACCACAGGCAGGTATTCGGGCTGTCGCGGCTGCTGGAGGCCAACGGACCGGAGGCGCTGCGCCGGTTGCTGACGACCGGTGTGTCGCCCTATTGGGAGACCCACTACGGATTCGGATGCGAGAGCCGGCGCAGTGCGAAGCAGTTGCAGACCGCTTCGCTCAATCTGCTGCTTATCAATACGGTGGCTCCGCTGTTTTTCGCTTACGGCCGTTACCGCAGCGACGAGGCGCTGTGCGAAAAAGCCTTCGGACTTTGGGAAAGCCTGCCGGCTGAGTCCAACTATATAACCCGCTCGTGGCAGGCGGCTGGCCTCTCCGTGCGTACGGCGGCCGACAGCCAGGCGCTTATCCGCCTGCGCAAACACTACTGCGACCGCCGCGATTGCCTGCGGTGTCGTTTCGGATATGAATATTTGACCCATAAAAAGCCATAACCCATGGATAATTATGTTTATGAACTGAAAATGAAGGTGCGCGACTACGAGTGCGACCTGCAGGGTATCGTCAACAATGCCAATTACCAGCACTACATCGAACACACCCGGCACGAATTTCTGCTCAGCGCGGGGGTGAGCTTTGCCGACCTTCACAAAAGGGGTATCGACGCCGTGGTGGCCCGCCTGACCATGGCCTTCAAGACTCCCCTGACGAGCGGCGATGAGTTTCTGAGCCGTCTGGCCCTGCGGAAGGAGGGCATCAAATATGTTTTTCTCCAGGATATTTTCCGCTTGCCCGACATGCGCCCTGTTCTGAAAAGCCGCGTCGACACGGTATGTCTCATAGACGGACGGCTGGCCGACTGCCCGGAACTGAACGTACGCTTCGAACCTTATTTCCGGACCGATGTGTGACGAAGAACTGCGCCGCACGCTGGCCCTGACGCGCCTTCCGGGACTCGGACTGCGCAATGCGCTGCTGCTCTACCGCACGCTGGGAACGGCTTCGGCCGTGTTCGAACAGCGCGGGTCGTTCGGCGATGTACTTCCGGGGATTACGGCGCGGGCCGAAAAGGCTTTTGCGCATACCGACGAGGCACTGCGCCAGGCCGACGCCGAGCTGGCGTTTGCCGAGGCCCATCGCATCACCTGCCTGACGCCGTCCGACGACGCTTATCCGCTGCGTCTCGGTCAGTGCGACGACGCGCCGCTGGTGCTTTTCTACCGCGGTTCGGCATCGCTGAATGGCCGCCGTGTCGTTTCGGTGGTGGGGACGCGCCGCTGTACGGACTATGGGCGGCAACTGTGTGAAGAGATGATGGCCGACTTCGCCCGCCTCGTGCCCGACGTGCTGGTGGTGAGCGGACTGGCCTATGGGATCGACATAGCCGCCCATAGGGTCGCGCTCGACCGGGGGCTTCCGACGGTGGCCGTACTGGCGCACGGGCTGGATCGCGTATACCCGTCGATGCACCGCGAGACGGCCCTGCGTATGCTTTCGGCCGGCGGCCTGCTTACCGAGTTCGCCCACGGTACGGTGCCCGATAAAGGCAATTTCGTGCGGCGCAACCGTATTGTGGCCGGCCTGTGCGATGCGTGTATCGTCGTGGAGAGTGCCGCGCATGGTGGCGCACTGATAACGGCGGGGATAGCGCAGGATTATAACCGCGACGTATTCGCTTTTCCCGGACGGGTGGGCGATGATGCTTCGGAGGGGTGCAACCGGCTGATACGGTCGAACGGCGCGGCGCTCGTATGCAGCGGTGCCGATGTGGCGCAGGCCCTCGGATGGGCCGGCACGGAGGTCGGAAGGGTGGAGAAGCCCGAGCTGTTTCCGGACCTTAACAATAAAGAATAGAAAACTTTCCCATAAAAAACAAAGT
>CATXZX010000234.1 GCA_958404085.1 uncultured Prevotellaceae bacterium
GAGGAACCGAGAAGGTTGTCGGCCGATCCGCGGAACTATCGGTTCCGGCCTTCTGCCTGGTTCAAGGAACTTAGTCTTGATACGATTCCGGAAAACGAGGCGCGGAAGAGTTTTGCAGATTGGATGCGGAGCAAAGGGACCGTGTCCGATGGTCCTTCCGCAGGGCATCAGCTCCGGACGGAATGGAGTAAGGAGATTCTGTTGTGGGAAAAACCGATTGTATCGCGCTTTGTCTACGATATGACGACGTTGGAACCGGAACGTCTGGAGACAACCGGACAAGCGCGGTTACCGGAGAGCCAATGGAGCTTGTGCGGACGTTATACGGATAAAGGAAAAGATGTGGAACTTTGCTGGTCCGGAGACAGGCAGGTCCGAAGTTTCGCTGACCGGAGTACTCCGCTTTACAAAAAAATGAGTCAAAAATATGGCGAAAGCCGTGGAGTCGGCGTTCCCGCCCGGTGGTATAGCGGTACATTGGGCCTGTCCACTTCGCATCGGACTTATGGAGGAATCGATGTGTGCCCCTTTGTGCGGATTTGTCGGGTGGAAAAGGGAACTGTGGTTCAGTCGCAGCTGGTTCGGAGTAACTTTATACTGAAGTTCGGGAACGAGTCATGTTATGACGTGGCACGTTGGGACGAATTGACTCAGAAAGAAATGGACTATATGGCATATTCGCTGAAGAACAGCGTGTCGGCCCTGACAGAGAGTCCGTACGACTGGTCTTTTTCATTCATGGCCTATACGGGAAAGAATAGAAAGATACGGGCTTCGGTGCTTGGTAATCCGCCGACGGACGACGTTGAACGCCGGCAGGCCGACCGACTGTTGCAAGCCGTTGAGAAGTTGCCCGAAGACTTTTTCGGCGCTTTGACTACGATGCAAGGGCGTATTCTGCCCGCCCGGTATATAAAGGCTTCCTATGATGCGGAAAACAAGACATGGTCTTTCCGGGATTATCTGACCGTCCAATGATGGAGAATCATGATGATTCCGTCAGGAAGGAACGAGCCGCTTATAGTGCGGCCAAACAACTCTTGTCCCGACGTTATACCTCTCTTTAGATTGTATGTGAGACCTTATGAAAGAATCGGTGGAATATCGGTTGCGGGCCTTGGCCGACTATTTGTTGCTGAACGCCTGCGCGTTGCCTTCTTCGGGACTGATGCAGGGCCGCGCGGGCATTGCGCTAAGTCTGTTTGAGACGGCCGACCTGTTGCATGACGCATACTTGGAAGAACAGGCCTTCGACCTGCTGCGCCAGGCATTGCTGACCCGTACGGAACAAATAGATATGCCCAGCGGGTTGGGTGGAATCGGGTATGCCTTGTCGTATGTCATCAAAGGTAGGCTGCTGGAAGCCGATTTCGAAGACTTGTTCGGCAACCGGTCCCGCCTGGTTGAGACGCAAACGGAGCGGAAACTGCGCGACACCGCATACGACGGATTCGATTTGCTGGATCTGGCTTTGTTCTGGCATGTGCAGGGACGGGCAGAAGCCGACCTTGTCCGAAACAGCTTGCTGGTCGTGGCGGAAACAAGGTTGGGACAATGGTTCGATGCGCTGGCGGTGAAGGAAACCCGAGGCCTGCCGGTCAAAGCCGTTGTCTTGTCCAGATGGACGCACTACCTGCGTGTGGCGGCTGCCTGTGGAATGTATAGACCGCCTGTCGGCCTGCTTGAACGCTATATGGACTTGTATCGGGCGGATTGTTTCAGGAACGAATGGGAAACGGGCTATTGGCTGGGCATCCTGACTGAGCGCGTAACCTTGCCGGGCCTGGCGGAAATAGCTGCCCGGAACCGCGAGACAGGAAGTTGGGACGGAATGAATGAAGAACAATCGTTCTCCGAATACATGCGTTGTCTGTATTTACAGTCGCACGATGCAGGTTGCGGGCAGGCGGTTCAGGAACAGATAAAGACCGATTACCTGGAAACGTCGCAGGAAGAACTTGAAACACGTTTGGGCCGGTGGAAGGTGGTGCGCCCCGGAATGGTCGGCTTGTACGGGGTGGCCCGCCTGCTGTTGTTGCTGTGTGCGGTCTGCCGGTCGGGAGAGCGGTCGGCAGACAAACGAATCCATTTGGTACTGGGAAGCCTATGAAGCCGATTGACTTATTTTTGATGGATATGACAACTTCCGGTCATACATCGGGAGTTGACCGCTATCTGGAGGTGTTGACAAAAGGATTGCAGCACGTTCCGGAAGTGCGGTTGCACCGGATTCAGCTGATAGAAGGCGGAAACCGGTTGTTCGTGCGTCGCATCGGTCTGCCCGAAGGCGGAGTTCTCGTACAGATACCCTTGCCGTGCTGCATGTCCGAGATTCTGACCAAATCGTTCTGGACCCGGAAATACAATGAACAGGTATATCGCCTGACGCACGACTTGTTCGAAGGAAAGGAACGGATGGTTTTCCATCTGCATACGTTGAACCTGATAGACTTGGCCTGTTATTTGCGGGAACGGGTTCCGGCGTGCCGGATTATCACGCATTTGCATTGCATCCCATGGAAAGCGTTGTACAATACGGACAGGCCTTTGTTCAACCGATTGTACGAAACGTATTACGTGCAACGGCGGATACCCCGTGAAAAAGGAGCTTTTTTACGCTTGGAAAGCGAATGGAATGCCTATCACCGTGCTGACCGGGTGATTTGTGTGACGGAATGTGCCCGTGAGTTCCTGGAGCGTCTGATGGGGCGGACACAGGGTGTTTGCGTGATACCCAACGGCATGAACAGTGAGGATACGGGGTCGGTCAGGCGCGGCTACGTCGGAAAGGCGGGCGAATTGCGCTGTCTGTATGTGGGAGTGGTATCGCATAGCAAGGGCATCCGATACATTCTGGAAGCCATGCGCAAGGTCGGTCGTCGGGGGTATCGTGTGAGTCTGATTGCCTGTGGCACTTGTAGCGCGGCACGTAAGAAACAATTGTTGGCGGAGTACGACGATGTATCGGTCGAACTGAAGGGACAAGTGCCTTATGAAACCTTGCGCTCCTATTACCGAAGTTGTGATGTGGGCGTCATCGCTTCGCTTCAGGAACAGTCCAGTTATGTGGCTATTGAGATGATGCGTTTCGGCATGCCCGTCATTACTACCGCAGTGGATGGGCTGGATGAGATGTTCCGTGACGGCGTGGACAGCATGAAGGTAAAAGTACCGTTTTCAACGGCATTCGGCCTTTCGGCGGATACGGATGCCATGGCCGACTGTATGATTCGTCTGTCGGAGCATCCGGAGGAGCGGAAACGCTTGGGAGAGAACGCTTATCGGCGCTATCGCGAGCGTTTTGGTCTGGAACGTATGATTCGGGAGACGGTGGCTGTATATGACGATGTGTGGAAAGAAAAAAACAAATGAGATGGCAAATAGAATGAAACCGGAAATAACGGTATTGATGGTCGTATATAATGCGGAAACTTATGTGGCGGAGGCTGTGAAGAGTATACTGGCACAAACTTATCCCGACTTCGAATTGCTGGTGGTGGACGATGGGTCGACAGACGGCACGGCCGGTGTGATACATGGCTTTGAGGACGTCCGCATCCGCTATGTAAAGTGCGGGAACGATTACATTGCCTCGCTGAATGCCGGCATGCAGTTGGCCGAAGGGCGTTATATCGCCCGTATGGACGCGGACGACCGGATGCATCCGGACCGGTTGCGCATACAGCATGCCATTATGGAAGAAGATGCCGGGATAGATGTTTGCGCCAGTTGGGCCACACCGTTTGGGGAGGGGGTAAACCGTAACGAGTGGAAAGTGCGTATTTCGGGATATATAGCGCATCCGTTGGTACTGTTGAGCCACGAAAATTTTATATGCCATCCTACGGTGATGATTCGTTCCTCTTTTTGGCGGCAAAACGGGTTGCGTTACGAAGCGGGGTATCCTTATGCCGAAGATTATAAATTGTGGCTGGAAATAGCCCGGAAGGGAGGCCGTTTCTATATCGAGTCGCAATCGCTGTTGTTGTATCGCGTGACGGACGGACAGCAGACGAATAAACATAGAAAAGAGCAGGCGGAGACAGGCGTACGCATCGGGAGAGAGGCTATAGAGGCCTTGATAGCAGATAGCGGTACTCAGAGCGAAACGTTGAACGGACTTTACGAACGCATGTTGCGGTTGGAAGAAGAATGGGCGTTGCCGAAGAATTTGCTTACGGATTGTTTCTATAAAATATTCAGTGCCCACGTCAAAAAAGAGGGTTGCGATAGCGCTGTCTGACATTTCCCTTCTCTTAGATTC
>CATXZX010000235.1 GCA_958404085.1 uncultured Prevotellaceae bacterium
CATTCTCCGATCCGACCATGCTCGAATTGTGTACGCCCATTATCTATGGTTCGCCGAAAACAGCAACGTATCATCGTAAGGCTCTCGATATACAGACGAATTTTACGATTGTCCCGAATGCGTCGGAAGCCGACCCCGACAAGTTGAATCTGGTGACGTGCTTCGACGAAGAGTTGAAGATCGATTTCGGTACGTCGACACCGGAGAGCGGACAGGCTGCTTTCCATGCACTCGAACGAGCCGTGGAGGAGTACCGCTCCGGTATGTTCGACGTGCTGGTAACGGCTCCTATTAATAAATACAATGTCCAGAACGACCAATTCCGTTTTGCGGGACACACCGAATACCTGCAGGAACGGGTGGGCGAAGGGCAGGAGGCACTGATGATATTGGTGAATAACCTGATGCGTGTGGCATTGGTTACGACACATGTGCCTGTCAAGGACGTGGCTTCGGCCATTACGGCGGAAGCGATCAAGCAGAAAATACGGATTTTTCATCAGTCACTGCATGGCGACTTCCGCATATCGAAACCGCGTATTGCCGTGTTGGCTCTCAATCCGCATGCCGGCGAGGCCGGCTTGCTCGGTTCGGAAGAAAAAGAGATTATCATGCCGGCTATTTCGGCTATGGTCGAAGAGGGTTTCCAGTGCTTCGGTCCGTATTCGGCCGACGGCTTCTTTGGTGCCGGCATGTATACGCATTTTGACGGAGTCCTGGCCATGTATCATGATCAGGGTCTGGCGCCTTTTAAAGCCCTTTCCATGAGCGACGGGGTGAACTATACGGCTGGATTGCCGCTGGTCCGGACCTCTCCCGACCACGGTACGGCCTACGATTTGGCCGGAACGGGAAAAGCGGACGAGAGTTCGTTCCGTCAGGCTGTATATATGGCCATTGATATCTGGCGCAATCGTCAGATGGAAGCGGAGGCCCATGCAAATCCGCTGCGCAAGCAGTATCACGATCGTCGCGACGACAGCGATAAACTGAAGAACCTGAATGAAGTGAAGGAAGCATGAAGTTTGCTATCTTAGCCGCCGGTGAGGGTTCTCGCCTGTCCGGTGAAGGACTGACGTGTCCCAAGCCTTTGGTAGAACTGAATGGAGAAAAAATGATAGACCGTCTTGTCCGGATTTTCTCGGAAAACGACGCGTCGGAAATCATTGTGATTGTCAATCAGTTGACGGATAAGGTAGAAATACATCTCAAGCAGTTGCGAATGCGCGCCGGACTACCTCCGATACGTATCGTTGCGAAAACGACACCGGGCTCGATGCACAGTTTTTTTGCCTTGTCGCCGTATTTGCGCGGGGAGCGTTTTTGCCTGACAACGGTTGATACGGTGTTTCGTGAGGCAGATTTTTCCGCTTATTTGTCGGCTTTTAAAGAGATGGATGCCGATGGGCTGATGGCTGTAACTGATTTTGTGGATGATGAGAAGCCGCTGTATGTGCAGACCGCTCCGGAGACAACCCGCATTACGGGCTTTTTCGATACGCCGGTGACGCCTTGTCTGGTTTCGGGCGGTATCTATTGTCTTTCTCCGGTAGCATTGGACGTGTTGGACCGTTGTATGGATGCTGGCATGGTTCGGATGCGCGATTTTCAGCGAGCGCTTGTTCGCGAGGGACTTCGTCTGTATGCGTACCGCTTTCCTAAAATCATGGATGTGGACCATGTCGACGATATTGCTAAGGCTGAGGCTTATTTGGCGGGGGGCTTATGAGAATTGTGTGGGGAATACGGCGCGATACCTGCTTCTCGCCAGGTTCGGAAGTGCGCGATGAGGCCATTTTTTCGGCGGTCCGTCATGTTTTGGAGCGGTGCGGTGTCCGGGTCTGCGTCAAATCGGAGCGTGAGATCGGCTCGTTCCCGGTATGCGATTCGGTCGGAATTTTCAGTATGGCACGGAGCCAAGGTGCGCTTGAGGCTTTGGCTGCGTACGAACGTTGCGGCGTGTTCGTCATAAACCCTGCAAGTGGCGTTCACAATTGTACGCGTACCGTCTGGGCGGACTATTTTCGGAATCAGAAAGTTCCTTCTCCGTATTCGGTCGGTTTGAATTTGATGTCGGAGACCTTTGAACATGACATACGGCACCTTTCTGAAAAAATTTTTCCTTGTTGGATAAAACGGGGTGAACAATGTTCGCAGGAAGTTCATGATGTTTGCTATGTAGCCGGTATGGATGAACTTTGGAACGTTTGTACGGAGTTCAGGCGGCGTGGCATTTATTCCGCCGTCCTTAGTGCACATGTCTGCGGTGACCTTGTTAAATTTTACGGGGTACAGGGAACGTCTTTCTTCCGTTTTTTTTATCCTGCCGAACGTGGCTATGACAAATTCGGGGGAACAGGTGAAAACGCCTGTCACCATGGCTTTTTGTTCGATGTCCGTGCTTTGGAAGAATGTTGCGAACGTGTGGCTGTCGGACTCCGTACTCCTGTTTATGGAGGCGATTGTATTGTAGATTCCGAGGGACATTTTTATATAATAGACTGGAATGACTGGCCCAGTTTCTCCGTTTTTTTACAGGAGGCCTCAGAGGCGATTGCCGAGAAACTGTTGTCCGGATTAAAAGATAGGGGATATGAGTGAAAATGCAGGAATGAAAAATACGAAACTGGCTGATACGTATAAGTCGTTGGACACCGAAGAGTGGTTGGATATCCATTTTACACGGCCGATCGGCTTGTGGTGGGCGCGCTTGTTCGCACGCTTTGATATTCATCCCAATGTCGTTACGATTTGTTCGATTGTATTGGGTATAATCTCGGGCTTTTGTTTTTACTCGAGAGACTTTTTATCCAATATCATGGGTGTAGCGTTTCTGATGTGGGCTAATTTTTATGACAGTGCGGACGGGCAGCTGGCGCGCATGACAGGTAAGAAAACACGCTGGGGACGTATTTTGGACGGCTTCGCAGGCGATGTCTGGTTTTATACCATTTATTTGGCCCTGTGTCTCCGGTTGATGCCCCAGCAGATACCTGGAACAACTGAACAATGGGGCTGGTGGATTTTGTTGCCGGCTGCCGTTTCCGATTTGATCTGTCATGCCCGGCAATGCGCTTTAGCTGATTATTACCGGAATATCCATCTTTATTTTTTGAAGGGAGAAACTGGTAGCGAACTCGATACTTTTGTGCAGCAGCGGGCTTTATTGCACGAAACATCCTGGAGAAAAAATTTTTGGTGGTGTCTTTTTCTGTGGGGATACGGTAATTATACGCACGGGCAGGAACGCATGACGCCCCGTTTCCAATCGCTGATGAAAAAACTGAACGAAATGAAGGGAACGTACGATGCGGATGCTTTCCGTCGCGACTTCCGTCAGTACAGTCTGCCCTTGATGAAATACACCAATATACTGACTTTCAACACAAGGGCCATTGTCCTGTATATTTCCTGCCTGGCGGATGTTCCTTGGGTGTATTTTTTGTGTGAGATGACTTTGTTCTTGTTCTTGTTTCTATACATGCGTTTTCGTCATGAAACCATGTGCGCCATGTTTGTAAAGCGCCTGGAACAACACTACTACAAGCTGGATTGAAGAATGAGTGCGGGACTGAGAAATATATTCCTCTGTGTGGGACTGTTGGCGATAGTTCTGATGTTTTGCACGTTCGATCTGTCTTATACAGAACTTTTTCAGAACCTGAAAACGGCCGGATGGTGGTTCATCGCGGCGGTTCTGTTGTGGATACCCATTTACATGATGAATGCCTGGGCATGGCGGGTCATTATCAACGACGGACAGGGAACCCGGGTACCGTTCGGAAAAGTTTTTAAATATACCGTGACGGGTTATGCGTTGAATTATGTGACTCCTGTGGGTGTTTTAGGGGGAGAACCGTACCGGATTTTGGAACTGACTCCTTATGTCGGCGTTTCGCGGGCCACGTCGAGCGTAGTCCTGTATGCCATGATGCACATTTTCTCTCACTTTATTTTTTGGGGAATGTCCGTTGTTCTTTATTTGATTCTTTATTTTTCGAAAATAGATGCGGCGATAGCCTTTTTCCTGGTGTTGGTAGGCATCTTCTGTACTTGCGGCATTTATTTGTTTCTGAAAGGTTATCGCAACGGGATGGTCGTGAAGACGATAACCTTGCTCGCACACCTGCCTTTCGTAAAACGGCGCATGCAGCGGTTTCTCAGGGAAAAACGCGAGACGATAGAGCGTATCGACAACCAGATAGCCGGTTTGCATAAGCAGCGAAGGCGGACTTTCTATTTGTCTTTGTCGCTCGAGTT
>CATXZX010000236.1 GCA_958404085.1 uncultured Prevotellaceae bacterium
GATGCCGCGCCGAAGCCGATACATATCCACTGGTCGATGCCGACCATATAGAGGCAAGTACTACGCTCCCGACAAAAAGACCGAAATAGAAAAGCCCGACGCGGCCTGACGGCAGCGCCGTGACCCACAAAGACAAAAAAGACTGCATAATATATGAATACACTCCGCAAACTGTTGCATCACTGCATCCTGCTCCTTGCCGCCCTGGCTGTGGCAGGATGTTCCGATGACATGGAAATCGACCGGAACGGGATTCCCCGCGGCATGGCAAACCTCGATGTCCAGCTCACCTTCGACCAGGAAACAGCCTCCATCAGCACGCGCGGCATACAGGGCGGCGACGAAGGCCGCCTCATCGAGGAGATTCAGGATCTCTACATGGCCGTGTACAACGTCGATACCAAAGTCATGAAGCTCCACCACGTCTGCAAGGACGGACAGCCCCTGAGCGATGCCGACATTACTAACTTCCACTACGAAAAAAATACCGACAACCGCCCCGACTTCGGCGATGGTTCGGGCAAGCAGCAGGACGACGCTACCAGTCGCATCACCTATAATTTCAAACTGGCCTCCGGCCGATACAACATCTACGCCATTGCCAACGTCGACGGAAGCCTTTTGAGCGGAATCTCATCGCCCGAGGAACTGAAAGCCATCGACTTCGAATGGAATACGGGCAATACCGCGCTGAACAACCAGATGTTCGGTATATTCACCATTGACTATATCGATCCCAATGCCAAGGACAATACTCCTCTCACCGTCAATCCCGGTACGGCCAAACTGTACTGCGGCGTGAAGCGCCTGGCCTCCAAGGTGACCATTGCCTTCGACGGCCGCGACCTCTTCGACAACGTTCAGATATACATTACCGACGTAGCCATACGCGACATCCCCAAACGCTGCACCCTGGGCGAAGGAAACCGCGCCGGCGCAGCAGAACTGGACGAAGACGGCAACCCCTATCATACGAACGACGACCTCCTTGCAATCAAACGCGGTCGTTACGGATTCGAAGACGGTGTATTGGGCATCGGGCAGCGTATCACCGTACAGACACTCCCCGAGGACGAGACCCAAATCCTGCCCGGCCGTTACATACACATCAACAACAGCAACAGTTCCTACCTGGGTTTCCACGATAAGGAAGGCGAGGTCGTCAGCGACAGTACCAAGGCCCACGCCAACGATGCTGTGGCGCTCTTCTTCTACGAGAACAATCAGGGAAAGGGCAAATCGAAAAAACAGTCGCAGGACGGCATCAACATCGACTTCCCGAACGACAGTATCGAAGAAGTCAACAATCAGCCATCGGGATGGAAAGACCAGAAGCCCTTCGGCACGTATGTAGAAGTAAAAGGTTACTACCGCAATATAAACAGCAACAACAACGTTGGCCACGGTCCCATCATCTACCGTTTTATGCTGGGACAGGATGCCGACCACGACTATAACGCCAAACGCAACACCCACTACAAACTGACCCTCCGCTTCAAGGGCAACGGCAACGATGCCGACTGGCACATCGAGTACAAGGAAGACCCCGGTATCTACGTCACCTCGCCGCAATACATCTCCTATCTCTACAACAAAAAGATGATGGCCAGTATCAAGATTATTGGTGAATTGAAGAAAGGGACCAAACTGAAAGCGGAAATCGTCGGAAACCCAGATGATGCCAAAGCTATGGGGCTGACCAATGCAACGGGAACCTATTGGCGGCCGTGGGGCGACGGTTCCGAAGATTTCCCCATACCAGTAGGAGGCCACGCCGACGGAAATACGAGTATTCCCGACCCTAATTACGACAATCCCAGCACTTATACATATTATAATGGGGAGATAGACAACGATGGAGCATGGAACAGTTTCCTGTCGCTGCGGCAGACCAACATCGTAACCATAGACCAACCTGCAAAAGGACAACCAATGGATGATGGCTATATCTCAAAGGATGATGCCCAAACAGGTGTCCATCATAATAAACTTTTTTATAATAACAAAAATAAAGGAAACAGAGAGTACGAGATAGCTCCAGGTCCGCACGAAGATGCAAAAGACGGCAGCTATTTTGTAGAAGCTATTCGGGCCGAAGGAAATTCCACAACCAAACAAATATTTCACGTGCCGCTTTATACACGTGCCAAGGTATTGAACACACGTACCGGCTATTCGGGCAACAATCCCTACGTAGCCTATCCGCGTAAAGCCCGCGTTCATATTACAGCAGAATTAGAAAATGGAACTCCAATCGAAACCTACTTAGACATCATACAGGTACGCCGTATTGTCAATCCCAAAGCCGTCTGGCGCCGCGAAGGCAATCAAACCCCCTTCCACGTAACGTTACTCCGTTTGCCGAAAGATGACGAACATACAGACTTTGAAGAGTTCGATTCCGACGGCGGATGGTGTGCCGATGTCGTATCGGGCGATGACGGAAACATCATTACTCTCACTTCCACACAAAAAGGAAGCGGAGAGAATTCATCCCTTCAAGAGGGCCTGACGCACATCGAAGGCCTGTCCGAACACCCCATTGACTTCTACATCAACTTCACCGGAAAAAAAGGACATGCCGGTATACGTATACGCTACCACAACTACACCTGTGAACACGACATCTATTGTGCCGTAGGTGATGACCCTGTGCAACTTAACACCAATACAAGCATTTGGTGGGAAACACGCAATGTCTATCGGTTCGATACACAAGGAAATCCCGTACTTACTGAAACTCCTATGGAAGAAGGTTCTCTTTTCCGGCGCGGAAATCCAGCGGCCATACTCGCCATAAACAATATAGATTTGCGCGAACCTCTCAAATCGTTCTCTGTTTTAGAAAAGGGTTCGACTTCGGTAACAAATAAAAGTTGGACAGGCTTGAAACCTGAACTGAGTAGGATAGCAGATTGGGATATTCCCGATAATGATAAGAGTGGAAAGCATATAGCCACCATCCAAGACTTTTTCACATTGCTTCCTTCTACAAACGACGACGAATTGACTTTCCCCATCAAACAGGCATACGGCGTACTCTATGGCGATGCAGCCACCGAAGTACAGCATACTCAGGAAGGTTCCTACCGGTACATGCGCGATGGAGACCAACGTAGAGGTATGCGCGGTTGCATTGTATACAATGTTAATACCCTCAAACATATTTTCCTTCCTATAGGCAATGCGGGATTCGGACACCGTAAAAACGAAAGCGGATGGCAGAACCACGATCTCAATGGTGCATTGCGTTACGCGACAAGAAGTTCATACTTCAGCCGCAACAGCTCTTCCTTAATCAAATACCAACCTTTATTCGAAGATCTCTTTCGCCGACCGGGCGCTATCTACTGGTGTAAGGAGAATAAGTTTAAAGATCCTGACAACAAGACATCAAGTGCTTTTGACATCAACTATTTTTCTTTTGGTTTCAAAGGTTACAACGGAGACGCTACAAGAAGTATCGAAGACGGAAATTATAACAATCCTGATCCAAGTATTGTTGATGCTGCCTTCGTCCGCACAGTATATACAACAGACCCGACCAAATAAGAGCCGCAAAAAGACCGTAAAGAAATAGAGTTTATAATTATGTATTCCGCCTCTCCCACTATCCGCAGCCGCAGGACCGCCGGAATAGGGGAGAGGCGGTTTTTCTTTCTAAGAAGCAACAACTCGAAAGTTGTGTGATCTCGAATATTTGTGCTACTTTTGCATCTGAATCAAGCAATATAATCGTTTCAATGAATACAGTGACATACAAGATGCCTTGCAGAACTTTGGAAGGCGAATCACAAACAGTCAAGATCGGGCAAGATAAAAGAGAGTGGATGCAATACTCACGGGCTATTGCCGCTCTCATGTCAAAGCGGATGTATGAACTCGGTTTGACACAAAAAATGCTTGCTGAAAAGATGAACTGCACTCAGCAGTATATCTCCAAGATGCTGAAAGGACAAAAGAATATGTCATTGGAAACCATTTGTAAAATAGAAAACACATTGGGTATCGAAATTATCAAAGGTTTGAACGAAAACGAGCAATAACGCAGGACTATGGTGAAGGAAAGGGAAAAAACAAACGGCACGGCAAAAGAACCGGTCGCAAATTGCGACCAATTGCCCGAAGTAATCAACATCCAGCCGATGATTCGGATTATAAGAGAGCGGCAGGTCATGCTTGACAGGGATTTGTCCGCATTGTACGGTGTGGAAACACGAAGGCTGAACGAACAGGTGAAGC
>CATXZX010000237.1 GCA_958404085.1 uncultured Prevotellaceae bacterium
GTGTTGTCGGCCCATGCCGCCGCCGACCGCGAACCGGCCGACTATGTCGATATGTTTATAGGTACGTCTAACTCCCGGTGGATGCTCGGGCCGTATGCCCAGGTACCCTTCGGGATGGTGCAGCTGGGTCCCGACAACCAGGGCGACGTGTGGATGGGCGGCTACGAGTATTCGATAGCCAACGTGTCGGGCTTCAGCCACTTGCACGCGTGGACCATGGGCGGCCTGATGGTGATGCCCACCACGGCCGACCTAGCGCTCGACAACCCCTCGACCGACGCGCCCTATCAGGGTGCGAACGCCGGCTATCACTCGCGCATCATGAAGGAGACCGAGAAGGCCTCGCCGGGCTATTATTCGGTACACCTCTACGACCACGACGTGCGGGCCGAGCTGACCGCCACCACGCGCTGTGGCGTCCATCGCTACACGTTTCCCGAGCGCCGCGAGTCGCGCGTGCTCATCGACCTGCTTTTCCCCACGGAGAACGACTACGGCTTCAGTGTGCGCGATGCCCGCATCTACCGCACGGGGCCCACGGAACTGACCGGCTATGCCGACTGCGTGTCGGGGCCCTGGAGTTCGTGGAACGACTACCGGCTCCACTTTGTCATACGCTTCAGCCGCCCCTTCGACCGCATGGACGGCTGGACCGGCGGGCGTACCTTTACGGCCGCCGACAGCATAGCCGGCAGCGGCGATACGGGCGCCTACGTGGTCTTTCCGACCGCGGCGGGCGAACAGGTGACGGTGACGACGGGCCTCTCGCTCGTAAGCATCGGCCAGGCACAGCTCAACATGCAGACCGAGCTGGAGCCGCTCGGCTACGACTTCGACCGCGTGGCCGCGGCGGCACGGGCCCGCTGGAACGACCTGCTGGGACGCGTCCGCGTGGAGGGCGGTTCGGAACAGGACAAGACGAAGTTCTATACCAACCTATATAGGGCCTACGCCGGCAAACAGACGTGGAACGACGTAGACGGCACGTATGTGGACCCCTCCGAACAGGTGCGGAAACTGGAGTCGGGCAACATGTACGGCGGCGACGCGTTCTGGAACACGTACTGGAACCTGAACGGGCTGTGGTCTATCCTGACGCCCCGCATCGTGGACGACTGGGTCACGACGCAGCTCGAACTGTTCCGCCATACGGGCTGAACCTGCAAGGGACCGGCCGGGCTGGAGTATTCGGCCATTATGGAGGGGGCGCACGAGATGGCCCTGATGGTGGCCGCCTACCAGAAGGGCATACGCCGCGACGGGCAAGCCATTTACGAGGCCATACACAAGAATGTGTCGGTGCCCGGACAGCCGCAGTCGGGCGGCTTTGCCGGCAATCCGCTCTTCGATATTTATATGAAATACGGTTACATGCCGACGGAGTACGGCGTGGCTTCCAAAACCCTCGACTATGCCTTCGACGACTGGTGTGTGGCCCAGATGGCCTATGCGCTGGGCGACAAGCGCGAGGGACGGCGCCTGGAGAAACGCTCGCAGAACTGGCGCAACATCTTCCATCCCGACCTGAAGTATGTCGTACGGCGCGATACGGCCGGCCGTTGGGACGAGGCGTTCGACCCCTTCTCGAACCGGGGATTCATAGAGGGCAACAGCTGGCAGTACTCCTGGTACGTGCCCCACGACGTGCCCGGCCTGGTGGAACTGATAGGCCGCGATGCCTTCAACCGCCGCCTGGAGGAGGGATTTGCCAAGTCGGTGCGCCACCGCTTTGCCGCCCATGCCTTCGACCGCACCAGCGGACAGTCGGCCGAGTACTACATCAACCAGGGCAACGAGGTCAACATGTGCGCCCCCTACCTGTTCAATTACTCGGGCAAGCCGTGGGAGGCGCAGCGTTGGTCCCGGGCCATACTCGACAGTTTCTACGGCACGACGCCCTACGACGGGTGGGGCGGCGACGAGGACGAAGGACAGCTCGGCGCCTGGTTCGTCATGAGCGCCATGGGTCTGTTCGAGATGGACGGCGGCTGTACGGCCCGTCCCATGGTGGACCTGGGAAGTCCGTTGTTCGGACGTATCGAGATAGACCTCGATACGCATTACTACGGGGGCGGCCGTTTTGTCATCGAGGCGCTCAACCATGCTCCGGAGAACATCTATGTGCAGAAGGCATGGCTCAACGGCAAGCGCCTGACGGAACCGCGCATCCCCTTTTCGGCCATTAAGGACGGCGGCCGCCTGGTGTTCGAAATGGGGCCCCGCCCGGCCCGCGACTGCTACCGCTGAACCGCCGCCGCCTGTTTTTTTAGGGGCGGGACAGGAGTTTTGGTCGAAGAAAGGCCGAAAATTGTTAAAATATCGTACCTTTACGCACGGAACGGATCGTTCCGCGAAAAATCTGAGTAAAAGCATGAAAACGTTGAATGTGCATATTCTTGCAGCCGGCGAGGCGAAGGAAGCGCGTAAGGCCGCGCTCCGGACCGTACACGGCATGAACCGCCTGTTTGCCGTCCGCGGCCTGAAGTGGAACGTCGTGACGATGGCCGTGGGGCCCCGTTTTTCGGCGAAGACCGCCCTGCGGCGTTGCGGCGGCCCTGGCCTGTATGTATTTCTGCCCGGCGGACCCGACGATGTGGTCCGCGTGCGGCCGTTGTTGCAGGAACTGCATGCCTCGGACGGAGTGCGGGTGATGGGCTGCGTACCCCATCGGACGGGGCACGATGTGGCTGACAGGTCGGACCCGGCCGACGGTCTGCTCCTGACCGTGTCCGACACGGAATCGCTCGGCCTCTTTCTGTTGGGAGCCCTGCGCCGTATGGCCGCTGAGGCCGGTTTCGACTGCCCGCTGCGGGTGGACGGAAGGGCCGTGACGCTCGACAACCGCCTCCTGCTCGATACGTCCGACAGCCTGCTGCCCGTCTGCTCACTGGATTTTTACTTGTTGCTCGACAAACAGAAGGTGGCCGCCCGCCGGTTGGCCGCTTTCCCCGAAAGCCCCGACAACATCCACGACTGCCGCGACCTGGAGAGGGCCGTGACCGGTTTCGTGCGGGCCCTGTTGTCCATAGCCTGCGCAGCGGCCTACCTGCCTGCCGGTCCCGACTTCGCCCCGTTGCACCGGGTGTTGCGCAGCGTGTCGGCCTACGACTTCGGGGCTGCTGCCGGCCAGCTGGCCGATGCGGCCAAGTCGGCCCCCGAACCCCGTTGTACGGAGCAGGCCGACGCACTGCTGACGGCTTGCCACGTGGCGGCCGGCCTGATGCTTCTGCGCTGGCCCTCGGTGGCCAATCCCCGCAGTGTCTGTGCGGTTTACCTGAAGGCCCGGAAACGGTTGGAAGGCTGTGCGGTCAGTCCCCTTCCGGCCGGCACGGTCTACTACGAGGCCGCCTGTTATGCCGCCGAGGCCGGCCACGACCGCGAGGCCGCTCTCCTGGCGCAGTATGCGGCCGAGGCTTTCCGCCCGGCCCTGTCGGAGGATGCCGCCTGCCGCCTGGGCTACATAGCCGCTTTGCGCCGCCAGGCCCGCGTCCTGAGCCGGCGGAAGGCGGACTACCGGTCCGGCACGCTGTATACCGAGGCCCTGACACTGGCCCGCAAGGGGTCCGACCGCGGATGGCCCGGTTTTCCGGCTGCCGTGGCCGGTGTGCTTGTAGACAACGCCATGTACCTGAAACAGCGCCGGCCTGTTTTCGAGACCGAGGCCGACCTGTCCGAAGCGCTCCTCCTGTACCGCATCCTCCAGGCCGGCAATCCGGCTTACAAGCTGCGCGTGGGACGTACGCTGGTCCGCCTGTCCGACTTGCTGTGCGAGGACAACCGTTTCGAGGAGTCCGAAGACTGCGTGTACGAGGCGGTGCAGATATTCCACGAACTGAACCGATGCAGCAACGTGCTTTACCTGAAAAGCGAGGTGGAGCAGTTGTGTCACCTTGCCCACATACATTATAATATGGGCCTGGTAGAAAACGCCCGCTCCGACCTGTCCATGGCCATCGACCTCTACATGCCCGAAGCCATGATAACGGCCGACGGACTTCAGGACCTGGCCCATCTGTACACGTCCTATGCCTACATGTCGGTAGAGATGTGCTGTTACGAAGAGGCGCTGGAAATCTACCGCATCGCCTATCGCCTGTACAGCGGCATGGACGCCGTGCAGCCCGACCGCTATACGGCGCGGATGGAAGACGTCATGAAGAACATACGGATGCTGGAAAAGCGGCTCCGCTGAGGCCCGCGGCGAAAAAGCGGCCCGCCCTTTTGCCGTATCGCGAAACTTGT
>CATXZX010000238.1 GCA_958404085.1 uncultured Prevotellaceae bacterium
TTGTTAATAGGCCACTCTGCCACCTTTTGGACAGGCTCATCCTCTTCGGAATTATCCCTGCTGTAAGTATCCATTTCGTAAGAGGCTGCAGGAGCTGAAGGATACATAACAGGAACGGTGACTCCCGAATTGTCAAGTTCACAACCTGCCATTTCCAAGTCTGTAATGCTGACCATTACGGCATAGATATACATGCTGACCACCATGTGGATGGCTGGAGCAACCTCTGCATCGGGGAGTTCCGGAGCATGGTGAACGTTCTCGTTTCTCCACTTTGAAATACACTTGTAGTAGGTTTCAAAAGTGTTCAATTTCGGATTTTTGCCATGATTATAGTAGAGGTTATCTATTTCATGGAAAGTCTTTACAATGGCCACCCAACCGTCTGCACCTTTTGTAGACATAAATTGTTCTCCCTCTTTCAGGTAATAGAGTTTGCGGAGGAATGCCTCATACTTGGGCAACAATGCTGCGAATATCACTTTCAAGTCTACCGGCTCGTTCTCACCACGATAGAACTTGTTCAATTGATTTGGAATCATGGTGTTCAGACCATCCAAGTTTTTCACAGTATGGGTCTTCAAGATGGCGAAAAGACAATCGAGCACTTCTTCAAGTTCACGATAGCCGTGTCCGCAGAGTTCACTGAAAGTATCTTCTAGTTTCTCAAACATCACATCTTTAAGCAACTCCTCATTATATTCAAGCACGTTACTTGTATGGAAACTTTGCCCCAGGAAGGTTACCAGCATGTTTAAGAATTCCTCATTGAATGCTTGGTTGCTGTTGAGCAGTTTCTTCAAGTTGATATACTTGCCTAACTGTGTTGCGACTTTTTTGTTGAACTCCTTTTCTACCATCTTCAACAGGCTGGAACGAGAGTTTTCTGCGCTGAATGCCTGCTTTATGTTGGGGTCATTTCTCAACTGGCGCAGCAACTCAAGGATGATCTGGTCATTTTCGTTAAGAAAACCTTCATAAGGCTCGTTCATCATGTGGATGAGATGATCGAGATGATCAAACTCCTTCTCCCCGCCGCTAATGCCAGCAGTACTTGGAGGCGTCAGTTCACCATCTTCTCCTTCTAATGTGATACAGCCCTGTTCTGCCAGCTGGATACGATACTTGTCGAGGTCAATCTTTTCCAAGATGTCCAGTGGCAAAGTCTCCTTAGTATAAGGCAGGTATTTGTAGTAGAGCTTGCAGAACATGTAGAAACGTTCCAAGTCAGGGTCAAGGAATTTCATTAACTGAGCAAGCAATCCGTACTGGCGGATGTAACGGTTCACTTCCTTGCGGATGAGTTCCTGTTCCTCTTCAGGTAACGGTTTTACATATTCGTTTACCAGTTGTCCTAAGATAGATGGAATGCCGGCTATCTGTTGTTCATCTCCGCAGAGCAATAAGGTTACCACCTTATCTATATCGTTCTGTGTAAAGAGTTTCCTGCGCTCGATGTCATTCTTATATTCATAGATGTTCGACGGGTTATAGTTTCCTTGCAACCAGGTCGTATCATAGTAGGGCTCGAATGCAGCCTTTATGTCTTCGTGTTTGTTTACGAAGTCGATAATCAGGGTATCTTGCTTGTCGGGATGGCAGCGGTTCAAACGACTCAGCGTTTGGATGCACTGCACACCGCCTAGCTTTCTGTCTACAAACATAGTATGGAGTAAAGGCTGGTCGAATCCGGTCTGGAACTTGTCGGCTACGACTAAGAACCTTTGATTAGGCTGTTTGAATTCAACGGCAATGCCGTTGTCTTTGATTCCGAAGCCGTTTATTTTCTCCTCTGTATATTTGTTGCCATTGATTTCTACTTCACCACTGAATGCCACAAGTGCTTTTATCTCGCCATTGTATTTCTCTTTCAACCGGCGTGTGATGGCTTGGTGGAACAATATGGCGTTGGCGCGGCTGGAAGTCACTACAATGGCTTTGGCCTGCCCTTTCATCTTTTGGGCAGAGTGCTGCATGAAGTAGTCTACCATCATATTGGCTTTGTAGTTGATGACGTATGGGTGCTGGTTCACATATTGCATCATCAAACGGAGTGCGTTCTGCTTTTCGTATTCAGGTGTGTCTTCAGGAAGGTCTATCTTGCTTACCAGCTCAAACATGGTCTGGAAGGTGGTATAGTTTTTCAGCACGTCAAGGATAAAGCCTTCCTCGATGGCTTGTTTCATGGAATAGGTGTCGAATGCCTTTCCGTTACGGCCATAGAGTGCAAAAGTCTGTGACTTTGGTGTGGCTGTGAAAGCAAAGTAACTGATATGGCCGCTATTGATGCTGCGGGCAGCTTGCAGTTCGGCCAACATTTGGTCTTGCATATTGTTCTCGGCTTCACGGCTCTCAATTCCAAACTCTTCTACTGTTTCGCGAAGTTCATTCTTGTCGGTGAGAACTTGACGCACATTGTGCGATGCTTGCTTGCCAAAGGCTGTATGCGCTTCGTCTATGATGACAGCGAAGTGTGAACCGGCAGCCTCCTTCAACTTAGGTAATGCAAAGCTGAACTTTTGTTCCGTGGAGATGATGATGCGGTGACCGCCTTCTGCTAATGCCTTTGCCAGATTACGTGAACCTTTGCGGATGTCTTTCACAGTACCGGCTACTTCTTCCATTCCCTTTATTTCATCGGCAATGTTCCGGTCGAGCACAATACGGTCGGTAATCATAATAACCGAATCGAATACCGGGGTGTTGTCTACATTCTGAAGGTTTGCCAGTTGGAAGGCCAGCCATGACATGCTCTTTGTTTTGCCTGAACCTGCTGAGTGCTGCACGAGATAGGTTTGCCCTACACCTTTCTCGCGCACGTCGCTAATGATGTTGCGTACGCAACGCAACTGGTGATAACGGGGGAATATATAGAACGGTTCACCCTTCTTAGGTGTAATGTGTTTAATGAAATGCTGAATGAGATTTAGTAAAGAATCAGCTTGCAGCACCTCTTTCCACATATAGCAGGTCGGATAATCTCCTTCTACTTGTGGATTCACCGTTTCCTTGTTGAATGGGAGGAAGCGTGTATTATCGCCGGCCAACTGGGTGGTCATCATCACCCGGTTGTTATCCATGGCGAAATGGACCAGGCAGGTGCGAAGCATACGGTTCTGCGGGTGGCGGTTGGTCTGATATTGGTGCATGGCGTTTACCACAGTCTGACCGGTAGCTTCGTTCTTCAGTTCCAGAGTAATGATAGGCAGACCGTTTAACAGAATGCAGAGGTCGAGTTCGTTATCCTTATCGAAGCCCTGCGTGCTGTACTTCATCTGGCGAACCACGCTGAAGATATTTTTCTTGTAGAGGTGGTCAGCATCATCATCATCAAGGGTCATCTTCGGTTTGAAAGCTGCCAACCGGATGCGTCGGCCTTGCAGCATGAAGCCATTCTTCAACAGTGACAGCAAACTTTCACCACGATTAATTTTCGTGTTGATAGTTTCAATCACAATGTTGAGCGCATCTTGTTCGTCTGCGAAACTTTGAGTGATAAGTTTCTGCCACATAGGTTGCTCGCGCAAAAATTGTAAAAGCATATCTGAGTCCACCAACTTTTGAATATTGAAATCCTTTGGTGTGCGTTGATTGTACATCTTGCTTCCTGCAAGGTATTCTGCTATGTGTTTCTCAAAGAGAGTTTCGTTTAGTAGTTCAAACATATCGGTTCATATTTTTCGTTTTATGATTGCAAAGCTCGTATATAACCGTGCAGTGTTTCTGCACAATTTACTCTTCTATTGCATTTTCTATGTCTTCAATACTTGGCAGTTTCTCTGCCAGTGTCTTTTTCAGTACTTCATCAAGTTCATAGGTTGCTATTCCCAACGGTCGGTCGATGCCTTCAAAAGCCCATTTAACCACCGTCTCGTTTTTCGACTTGCATACCAGCAGTCCTATACTGGGGTTGTCATTATCATCTTTCAAAAGATGGTCTGCCGCCGACACATAGAAGTTGAGTTTACCGGCAAATTCAGGCTCAAATTCCACGACTTTTAGTTCAAGCACGACATAGCATTTCAGCTTTGTATGATAGAATACCATATCCGGAAAGTAGCTGGTTCCACCAGGCATGCGAAGTTCCATCTGACTTCCAACGTATGCAAAACCTGTACCTAATTCCAGCAGAAAACGACGGATATTGTGTTCTAAGGCTTCTTCAAGCATGTGTTCATTGTATGGTTTTCGCAATGTGAGGAAATCGAAGTTATAAGGGTCTTTCAATATTTCTTGTGC
>CATXZX010000239.1 GCA_958404085.1 uncultured Prevotellaceae bacterium
AATTTCTGAAACATATTTATTACATTTTTTGTGGTACTTCTATTTTTGAATTGGTTTTACACTCCTGTCAGCCACCTATATGCGGTAGCCGAAGAAAGTGGGGAACACGATTGAAGCTCCAATGATGAAGAGGCACGCACCGACAAGTGATACGATAGACTTCACCACACCGTCCTCGCCTGTGTTCATTTTGATATAGATTTGGAGCGCGGCAACGACTACGAAAACCGAGGCGACAGCGTAGCAGATGTACAGCACGTACAGCATCATCGTCACCACGAAGTCGTGCATCGTTGCAAGTGCGTCTGCACCCCAACTGTAGTTTACGCTGCCGCTTTTGGCGAATACCGCATAAGGGACAAAGCACAGTGCACATAATATTTTTTTTGCTTTCGACATTTTACAATCGGTCTTTGAGAGGTTTCCATACCAGTTCCGGACGGTTGTCCGTCTTTCCTTTGGCAAGCATCGCTTTGTACAGTTCGTCTGCCGTGTATGCGTCCGACAGGTAGGTCTCGGTTTCTTCCATCTGTTCCTCCGCTTGGGCTTTCAGCCGTTTCAGCTTCTCCGCCACGGCTATCTCGCCATTATTCTCTGCGGTTTCCGTCTCCTGTGGTGTAGGTGAAGCGGTAGGGGCAACATCTGTTTCATACTTCTCATTACCCACATTGAATCCCGTATCGCTCTCCGTCACGGACACACTCTGTTCATCTTCCGGCGCACCGAGGTCAAATACCTCTTCTTCCGGCTTACCATTTCCTTTTTTTTCATAAAGGTCCTGCACGATGATAACCGCATAATAGACGAGATAGGCAACTGTCAGGACAATGGTGAAAATAAAATATGATTTCATATCTTTTTATGTAATATGATTTATTATATTTGATTGTGGCTGCAAAATAAGAATGGATAAGTTTAAAGATAAAATTATTGGCTACAAAACATATTATTTTAATATGATATTTTCTCAAAATGCAAAAATCATATTACAAAATCATATTCAAATACGATTTTACATAAGAAAGCAGGAAAAGTTGGGGTATAAAAAAAGCCCTCCGTGAAGGAGAGCTTAGGGAGTGGGTTGTTCATTGTTTCTTCCCGCGTAGGTAGTCGTTTAGGTCTTTGTAACCGGCATAACGGTTGGACTCGTTATAGACGCGTCCATCATACATCCCGGCTATGGTTTCCACTGTCTTTTGTCCGGCAAGGTCATTGTCAAGGTAACAGTGGATATACGTGTATTTTTGCAGATACGTCAATGTCTTTTTCAGATTACTGATCGAGTTCATAATAAGGTGGTCACAGGGAGCATTAATACAAATGGCACTATCGTCCGTCTGTTTGAGAGTCAGATAGGACAGAAAGTCCATGAACCCTTCAAACAGGCAGACACGGCTCTGTGTCTCACCACGCGATTGGAGTATCAAAGAAATGTCCTTGTTCTTGATACATCCTTTATAATAAGGGTTTCGCACCTCGTATCCACCGGATATGTTGCCAAAAGCCAGTGCAAAGTAACGTCGCTGGCGCAGTTCGTAATGCACTTCCTTACAGAACATTCGTCCGATATCCGAATCAATCATACGTGAATGGAGATATGAGAACAGTGCGTGGTGTCGCAGCGGCACGATAATCAGATTTTTCATGTCGGCTTCCACGGGTCGGAACGTTGTGGGCAATGTCCGGGTTTTCGGTAGCGATACACCATTGACATGCCGTTCGATGTATGCTAATGCTTCACTCACACTTTTTGTTTCGCAAAGGTACTTACCCAGTTCCACAAGGTCGCCTCCGGTGGCCTCGCCAAAATCATACCATTCATTCAGCCGGTCATTGACTTTGAACGATGGCGTCACCTCTTTCCTGAGAGGCGAAAGATACCAGTATTGCTCTGATTTCATATACTGCGCACGGTGGCCGAGCTGGGCCAAAAAGTCCACGATACGCACTCGTTTTGCTTCATCTATGGTCATATTCAAATTCTTTTCACTTGTTTGCGCAAAAGCGGTTTAGTTTAGTTTGCGACCCTATATATATAAATACTAAATTAAACTGAATTATATAGGCCCGCGCCCGCTCTCATTCTTCATCGAAAAGCATGGTTTCTGCCTGTGTCATGTCATAATAAAAAAGTTTATCTCGTTTGATAACCAGTTTTAAGGTGTCAGTCAGATATTGCAGCAGTTTGACCATTACGTTTCTCCCACGCTTAAATCCGATTGCCTCGTAAGCTGTCATCATGGCTTGCAGCATATTTTCAAACCCACGGATAGGTTTGTCTCCAAACGCAGCGGAAAGGGCTTCACGGTGCTGTTCGACGCTTAGTTCCATAAAACCCGTCCGCTGTTTCGGTTTCTGATGTGGGGCATTCTCAAACAAATGCCCTTCTGCGAGAACCGGGAGCCCGCCCTCATTAACAGTGAAAGCAAAGGGTTTAAACTCTTTCTCACGGATGTGTAACGCATGAACCTCGCTGACGTTGGGACAATCGTTGTTTTTGCTGATGACCAGTACAGTCTCCGCCTTGTTGCTCATTTCCGTACCGATATGCCCGCGCACATTGTTATCTCCTTTATTCAAGTGTAGCACACAGTGGATATGCAGGTCATACTTTGATGACCACTCCATCATCTTGTTAATGACTTCCACGGACTCACCGGTGCTGTTTATGTCAAGCATCAGGTCACGGATACCGTCGATGATAACAAGTCCGTATCCTTTTCTTTGACGTAAGGCGTAGTCGATGACCCCAATGCGTATTGCCGGAGAGTATTCGCGCAAGCAAATAAAGTCGAGGTTTTCACTGTCGGTTGTAGTGGGCAGTCCGGCAAGCCGCAAGATGCGTTCCAGTACATTATGACAATGAAAGCGGCTCTGTTCCGTGTCCACGTACAGAATCTTACGTTTACCTTCCGGGAGGTGCGCCCGGTAGTTCAGCACTTGTTTTCCTGCCAGCGATGCAGCGACAATGGCCGAAACGTTAAATGTTTTTTTTGATTTCGCCTTGCCGGTTGATGCGCTGAAGTTGCCGAGCGTAGCAATGGTCGAGTTGTCTATCCAGATAATCTGTGGCGGCGTTTCATAGGTGTCCGTCGCCCGAATCTGCGAGGCGGAGAGGATATCCGATAAGAAATCCTCCTCCGGCCTCATATCCACATTATATTCAGTTCTTCTTTCGTTTTCCATGGCGTCTTTGATTAAAGAAAGGTTGTGTGGCAGCGGCCTCGTTTGCCATACGTGCTGCTTCATCTACGGTTGGTTCATAATTCTGCAAAAGCCATTCATCCAGATCTTCTTTGGCGAAATATATCATTTTGCCACGTGGCTTGTAATGCGGAATCTCCTTGCCTGATGTTAGCTTGTACAGCATACTCTCGGATATTCCGATATACATACAAGCCTCTTGGAAGGTAAACACCTGTTTGGTGGTATATATATTTTTTTCCAGCAATGCGATGCGTTCCAACAGACTCTCTATCGGATCTAATTTCTTTAGGATGGCTTCGACGCTTGTAAGCCGTTCACTCAGCCGTTCCATGAATGTCAATCTATTATTTTGCATAAATGAGTTATTATAAAATTAGACAATGGAAGTATGCCCTCCGTTATGTAGCGCGCTAACGGAGGGCAAAGATAGGGCAACCCAAAAGGTCAGCATGAGTTTGCACCGTGATAGTAACCACGTATCACGGCAACTATCACGCTTTTACCTTTCACATACTTCGCTTATTGGCACTTCTTACCACTCTCTCAGTTCATCAATGGCTCGCCTGATACCGTAACCTGCTGATGTCATGTTGTTGCGTAGAGCAGACAGAGCGGATGAAAGGCTTGAAGCTGAAACGAATCCTTTTCCGTCCTTGGTTTGTAAGAACCGTCCATTACTGAGAACGGTCTGCCATTTGGTTTGGATGAACGAGTGTTCAAGGAGTGTATCGAACAGGATGGCCACATGACGGATATTGTTTACACGAATACAGAATCCTTCCTTGCAGGAAAGCAGGGCTTCCATATCTTCCACGTGTAGGGTAGAAACGCAAAACAGATGATAAGCATTGGCACAAGCCGTAATACCTATCATCTGTTTACGAGTGAGATTGCATCCAAAGGAAAGAGGATAAATCCTTGTCGGGCCGTCTTTGCAGCACGTGATGGACTGTGATGGTGGCACAAACATATCATACATTCGTTTCAGTTCCATACACTTCTCGAACGAGA
>CATXZX010000240.1 GCA_958404085.1 uncultured Prevotellaceae bacterium
TATTTCGGAAAGTACTTGTCGGCATGCTCCGCACGGAGAGACTGGCTGGCAGGTGTATTTCCGTTTTGTCATAGCGGCCAATGCAATTTTTTCTACCGGTATTCCCGGATAGGTAGAGGTTGCAGCGAATAGGGCTACCCGTTCAGCACATAAGCCGGAAGGGTATGCAATGTTTTCCTGGTTGCTTCCGCTTACTGTAAGGCCATTACGTAGTAGGACGGCTGCGCCTACATGGAAATGGGAATATGGGGCATAGCTGTTTTTACATGCCTCCTTGGCTGTTTGAACCAGTGCGCGTATATCGTCGCCCAGTTCTTCTTCGGAATAAACTTTTCCACTGAACGCGTATTCGAAATCTTTCATTGTCGTGAAGTATCAGAGTTGAAAGTAAAGACCTTCTAATTGCAACAAAAAGAGTTTGGTATCTAACCCGCCTCCGTAGCCTGTCAGTGTACCGTTTCGGCCGATTACCCGATGACAGGGGACGAATATGGATAAAGGATTGGCCCCATTGGCGTTGGCTGTGGCACGTACAGCTGTGGGCTGGCCTATGCGGGAGGCTATTTCACTGTATGAGGCCGTTGTACCGAAGGGTATTTTCACTAATTCGTTCCATACGTTGTTTTGAAACTCTGTCCCTGTAAAAAGAAGCGGTATGGAGAATTGTCGGCGCTTTTTTTGAAAATATTCGTTGAGTTGTGTGGTGGCTAGTCGGATAATTTCTGAGATTCCTGTCTCAAACTCCGCATGTAGAATGCGTTCTATGTGTCGTTTTACTCGTTTGTGATGTGATTCCACCAACCAGTCGCATAAGCAGAGCTTGTCCTGGAATGAACCGAGTACAAGTGTTCCGCATGGTGACTGGTAGTCAGTTATGGTGATGAGGTCCTTTTTTTCCATTTATTTTGATTGGATAAATTCGTTAGAAAAGTTTTCGGAAAAGATATTGTCCTTTGTTCCGCGTCATTTTACCGAATTGTATGGCATGGACGGGGCATGTATGGTAACAGGCCAGGCAACCGGCACAGTTTCCGTTCCAGCGGGGGATGCCATCCTTCATCTGGATATTGC
The DNA here is from genome assembly GCA_958404085.1 of uncultured Prevotellaceae bacterium. GTDB lineage: Bacteria > Bacteroidota > Bacteroidia > Bacteroidales > Bacteroidaceae > Alloprevotella. The sequence continues at coordinate 1,072 of CATXZX010000240.1, forward strand.
TAACCGGACATGCCGTCGCACAGTGTCCGCAGTGGATGCAGTCCGGTTGTGTGCGAAAATAACGGTCGCTGAGCATAAAACGGTTGAACAAGGGGCGGAGTACGTACGTTTTAAACCAGGGAAAAGAACTTGGTATCAGGGCAAACGGTGCAGTTTCCTTGTTACATATCGTTTCGGCAATGGACGGCAGCAACGTATCGGCATGAGCCTTTTTCTGATAAGCTATCTCGTCTTTGTCTGTATCGAATCCGGGCAGGCACACGTAGGTATTAGGCATTTGGAGGGCATAACCGGCTGAGAGATGAATCCCTTTCTCTTTGAGTGCATGAGTCAGAATACGCTCGGCCCGTCCCATGTCGTCTCCGCAAGTACATACAAAGTAAGAGTAGACGGTACGGGATACGTTTAAATGTATTTGACGGATGAAGTCCAACACGACAGGAGGAGGCCCCCACGCATAGATCGGGAAAACCCATCCGATACGTTCGTCTACCCCGACGATGTATGGCTCTGACAGGTCTTTGTTGTTCATGGGTATCAGCCGTTCGTTTAGCCGGTCGGCCAATGTCCGTGCTACCTGCAAACTGTTTCCTGTTCCTGAGAAATAAAAAATCATACTGTGTATGCTATGTCAGAACTGTAATTGGGTTTCGAATACGAAACAATCCTTAAAGACCTTTCGAACTGAGGGGATAGGCATTCGGAATAGTCCGAACACACTACTTCCGCTGCCGCTCATCGATGCGTATACAGCTCCCATGTCGTAAAGTGTTTCTTTGATGATGCCGATTGCCGGGTATTGTTTGAATACGCTTGGCTCAAAATCATTCTTGACGGTATCTTTCCAGTTTTCAACGGGGGTGGTTATGCTTTCCTTCAGGTTCAGCGTGGCCGGTTGCGGGGTGACGTATGCGTAGGCCTCGCGGGTAGAGACCGATTCCTCGGGTTTGATTAATACAAAATACCATCCCTTCAGCGATACGGAAACCGGGGTAAAGACATTTCCGATACCGGTTGCGAACATGGGTTTGTTGCGGATGAAAAATGCGCAATCTGCTCCCAAAACCGAAACACGTTGCTCCATTTCCGCATCCGTCATGCGCAGGTCGAACAGTTCGTTCAGCCCCTTCATCATATAGGCGGCATCGCTGCTTCCGCCTCCGAGTCCGGCTCCGGTAGGAATCGATTTATACAGTTCTACATCGACGGAGGGAAGCTGATAGTCCGTTCTTAACTGCTCATAGACTTTGTATACGAGGTTGGTACGGATGTCGCCGGCAATGGTCATTCCCCGTAGGCGGAAGCTCGGTTCGTGCAGGTCGTTTAACGGAGTTATGTCCAGGTTGTCGTGTAGCGGAATGGGGTAGAAGATTGTTTCCAAATCATGATACCCGTCGGGTCTTTTCCGTACGACATTGAGTCCTAAATTGATTTTTGCGTTGGGTTGCAGCAGCATATACAGATAAATTAGTTGGCTTGTAATGATAATTATCGCCCTGATATTTCAAAATAGCGGCGCGCTTTTTAAGAATATGACGGGCGGGAAAATTCGGAATCCATAGGTCCTGCTTTTCTTCTATGACAAAAATAACGAAAAATGACTGACTGCACAAGTGCGTCAGGAAATAAAACGGAAAAGGATATATAATTTTCCCGCTTCCGTACCGGTAGAATGGGAAAAGTCAGTTGACGATAATTTCGTCTGTAAACAGAAATCCGCCGTATTTGCCGGATGTGGCACGATAGCGGACGTAGCGCGCTGTTTCCGCTCCTTTCCATCCGAAGTCTACGAATTGTACACGTTCGTCGTTTACCGTTTCGTAATCTTTATGCCAGATGTTTCGGAACGTAACGCCGTTTTCCGATACCGAGATGTCGACAGAACCGGGCAGGAACACTCCGGGGCCGCACACCTGCATGAAACAGGCTTTGATTTCGTGCAGACGGGTATTTTTGCCCATATCCAGTGTGACATCCAACCGGTTCCGGCTGATAAATCCCTGCCAACGTCCGTCGTCGTAACTCCATCCTCCGCGTAATCCGTCGGTCAGTGTCGTATCGCCGCCGGCTGCGTAACTCGGGTAATAGGGGGCATCGTTGTACGTAACCTTCTTGCCGATGGCTTTGTGCCTGACAGGACGGTCGTATTCAGGTCGGTTTCCGACTTCGTCTTTAAGTTCAAACGGATTATAACCGCTCGCTTTCAGGCGTTTGATGGTTAGGAGACTGCGACGGTGGAAGTCTGTCCAGTTCTTTTGAGTACCCGGGCTCCATCCGGTTTCGGCCACAGCCAGCGTTCGGGGGTATAGCATTTGTTCGACATGGGCCTCGCTCGAAACATATTCGGTCCATAGATTGCCTTGTATACCGTATATTTTCGACGAATGAGCTTCGGACATGTCGGGTGAGACCGGTTCGTAGGCGTAGGTGTTTCTCAACGGATTATAACCGCCTATGGCCTCGGGTTGCGTGTGGGGTGCATCTTGGTATTTGTCTAAGTAATAATGAGAACCGGGAGAAAGAATAACGGAATGTCCTTGGTTTAGGATGCCGGTGGCGTGGCTGGCATTTCTCCAGACCATGACGGTTGCGTTTTCGGGCATCTTGCTTTCGGCTATTTCGTCCCAACCGATCAGTTTCCGCCCTTTTTGTTGCAGGTAGGTTCCGATACGCCTTATCAGGTAACCCTGCAGTTCGTTCACGTCGGAAAGTCCTTCTTCCTGCATGCGTTTTTGGCATAAGGGGCAATTGTGCCACGATGCCTTGCCAGCTTCGTCGCCTCCGATGTGTATGTAGTCCGATGGAAAAATGTCCATAACCTCGTCCAGCACGTCGCATAGAAACACAAAGGTACTGTCGTTACCGACGCAGAAGTCGGCTTGTTTATACGGTTCGTGTGTACACGAAAGGGATGGATAGGCCGTCAGGACTTCTTCGGAATGGGCCGGCATCTCGATCTCGGGTATGATAGTGACATTGCGTTCTGTGGCGTAAGTTACCAGATCGCGCAGTTCGTCCTGCGTATAGTAGCCTCCGTGTGCGTTTTCTTCATGTTCGTACTTGTATTCGCGTTTACCGTTCCACCATTCTTTCCATCGCTGATGGCTTCGGAAGGCTCCTAAACGGGTTAAATCGGGATA
>CATXZX010000241.1 GCA_958404085.1 uncultured Prevotellaceae bacterium
ATCCGAATAAGGTGGTGGATGTCGCCAAACAGATAAAACCGAGTGCGCGCGGCGAGTTGGAGATAACTTCGGTGAACCAGCAGTTTCTGTACGACGGAGAGTTGAAGGTGCAGACGCTTGGGCGTGGATTTGCCTGGCTCGACACCGGTACGCACGACAGCCTGAGCGAAGCATCTACGTTCATCGAGGTCATAGAGAAGCGGACCGGAATGGAGATTCTGCTCCGCGACGTGCGCGGCCGCATCCAGGGACGCTATCTCGACGGGGCATTCGACCGTCGCCCTGTTCCGGGAAAGAACCTTACGTTAGGACTCGACATCGAGTTGCAGAAACTGGGCGAGCGTCTGATGGAGGGGAAGATAGGCAGCATAGTAGCCATTGAGCCGGCTACGGGTGAGATACTCTGTATGGTTTCTTCGCCGGGTTACGATCCGCATCTGTTGACGGGACGTATGCGCGGTGCCAACTACCGTAAACTGCGTAACGACCCTTGGGTGCCGCTCCTGAACCGTGCCATTTCGGGCCAGTATCCTCCCGGTTCCACGTTTAAGCCCAGTCAGGCTCTTATTTTCCTTCAGGAGGGCATCATCGGGCCTCAGACGATGTTCCCTTGTTCCGGCGGTTTCCGTTACGGCCGTTTTTTGCAGAAGTGCCACGCCCATGCGGCTCCGCTTCCGCTGCAGCCGGCCATTGCCACCTCGTGCAACAGTTATTTCAGCTGGGGCTTTTTCCGGATGATGAGTGCCCGTGCCAAGTACGGCTCCATCCAGAATGCCATGACCTGCTGGAAGGATTATCTCGTGGCCATGGGTTTCGGCTATAAACTGGGCGTGGACCTGCCCGGCGAGGTGCGTGGCATGATACCCAATGCGGCCTATTACGACAAACACTACCGCGGGCGCTGGAACGGCATTACCGTCATTAGCGATGCCATCGGACAGGGCGAGGTGGCGGCTACGCCGTTGCAGATAGCCAACCTGTGTGCCACGATAGCCAACAGGGGATATTTCTATACGCCGCACGTCGTCAGGAGTATCGAGGGAGGCGTGCTGGATAGCACCTACCGCGAGCGTCGCCATACGGGCATCGATGCCCGCCACTATGAGGCTGTGGTGGGAGGCATGAGGCGTGCCGTACTCGGCGGAACCTGCCGCGAGGCCGATTTGCCCGGTCTGGAGGTGTGCGGAAAGACCGGTACGGCGCAGAACCGCGGTCACGACCATTCAGCCTTTATCGGTTTTGCACCGATGAAAGCTCCCCGCATCGCCGTGGCGGTGTATGTAGAGAACGGAGGGTTCGGCAATAAATACGGCGTACCTATCGGCGCTCTCATTATGGAACAATATCTGAACGGACAGCTCTCGCCTGCCAGCCAGGCCAAGGCTGATTTGTTTCAACATCGTGTCATACATTATGATAAACAACAGCGATAAACACAACAGTCCCTTGCGTTCGCTCGACTGGTTTACAGTCTTGCTTTATGTGTTACTGGTCGGTATCGGGTGGCTGAGTATTTGTAGTGCCACGTACGATTTCGGCGATCCGGACTTTCTGTCATGGGAAAGCCGGGCCGGAAAACAGCTTGTGTGGATAGCCTGTTCGTTCGGACTGGGTTTCGTCCTGCTGATGCTCGACGAGCGCATCTACGAAACGTTTTCCAATCTCATTTATGTGGCTTTTATGGTCCTGCTGTTCGTCACACCTTTTCTTGCCAGCAATACGAAGGGGTCTTATTCTTGGCTGAAAATAGGGCAGGTGAGCCTTCAGCCGGCAGAGTTCGCCAAGTGTGCTACGGCGCTGGCCGTGGCCAAACTGATGGATGTGTATGGATTCAATATACAGTGTACGCGCCATTTCGTGCGGGCCGCGGGGCTGGTCCTGTTGCCCATGCTGCTGATTATCATGCAGCACGAGACGGGGTCGGCACTGGTTTATCTGGCTTTCTTCCTGATGTTCTATCGGGAGGGTATGCCGGGATGTTTCCTTTTTGCCGGTGTGGCGGCTGTAACCTATTTTGTCGTAGGCGTCCGTTACGACAACTTGGTTCTTCCGGGCACGTTGACCTCGGTCGGCCAGTTTGTGGTGTTTACGCTCATTTGGCTCTTTATGGCTTTGATGGCGCGTATCTACGGGGACGAACGGGGTACATCGAACCGCATTTTGCTTTTCGGCAGCCTCCTGTTGGCTGTATCGTTGCTGTTTTCCTGCTTCGTTCTGCCCTTCTCGCAGGCGTGGGTGCTGGTGCCAGTCTGTTTGGCGACGGTCGGCTATCTGGTTTATCGCTCGCTGGCCAAGCGTCTGGTCAGCTATTTCTATATAGCGCTGTTCGGATTGGGCTCGCTGGCGTTTTATGTTTCGTCCGATTTCATTCTCGATCGTGTGTTGGGAGAGCATCAGCGTTCGCGCGTGTTGGTCTTGCTCGGCGTGGAGGATGACCCTCACGACAAAGGTTACAACGTCAATCAGAGCAAAATTGCCATCGGTTCGGGAGGTCTGGAAGGAAAGGGATTCCTGAACGGAACGCAGACGAAGTTACGCTACGTACCCGAGCAGGATACGGACTTTATCTTCTGTACCGTGGGCGAGGAGGGCGGTTTCTGGCTGTCTTCGCTGGTGTTGGTATTGTTTCTGGTGCTGATACTCCGGCTCATTTACCTGTCGGAACGCCAGATGTATACCTTCGGGCGCGTATATGGCTATTCGGTGCTTAGTATTTTCCTGTTTCATGTGTTCATTAATGTCGGGATGGTGATGGGGCTGACGCCCGTCATTGGCATTCCGTTGCCTTTTTTCAGCTACGGCGGGTCGTCGTTGTGGGGATTCACGCTTCTGTTGTTCATTTTCCTTCGGATTGACGCCGACCGCAACCGTACACGCGATTGACAAGGAGGCTTCTGAAATAAAAAAGCTCCGTGATATTTTAAAAAAGCACGGAGTTTTTTCTGACGGGCTTTGTTCCTCGGGATACACAAAATGACGTATTTCTTTTTGTAGTATGAATAATTGTCCGTATTTTTGTGAGGTATAAACAGTTGAGCGGATAGAAGTATATATACGGACAAGCATACGCCGTGAAATCCTTGTCCTTGTAGAGCCGTGAGGACTGACCAATAAAAATTGCAGGGGACTTGTAAAAATAAAAGAAGGAGGTTCTTATGTTTTTTATATGTGTAATGATTTGGCTTATCATCGCGTGCGGCAAAGAAATGACCGGACGGGAAGGATTTTAAGGTCGGCTGATGTTCGTTATCGATGTTCGTCGTATGATGGACGATAGAGCCGGTTGTTCAAAAAACGGTTGGAAAGAAGAAGGTGCAGGGGTAAAATAAAACAGGGTTATAAGCAATGGTTATGGTTTGTAGCTTCAAAATAACGGATTGGCCCTTCTTTTTCCATATTTACAGAGGTTTGTAGTATAAAAAAGATGCTGTGTCATTCAGAGTGGCACAGCATCTTTGTAGGTAATCTTGCGAAGTATAAGATAATTCAGGCAATCAGATGCATCTTATTTCCATTTCTTTATCAGCTTGGCGTCATCTGGAGTTGCTTCCATCAGACTTAGGGCAAATCCGCCGCTACGTGCCTCACGTACCGATATTTTGGTCTTGGAAGTTACTATGCCTTTTTTGATGGTGTAGGCGGTAGGATTGCTTTGATAGTCGGCTTCTTTGGCATCGGCATAGAGTGTGGCAACATATTTTTTGTCGGAGTCCAGAAAATCGAGCGTGAAGTTGGAGGTGCGTTCGTGTTCGTCGGTAATGCCACCTACAAACCAGTTGGCTGACCCTTTTGCACGGCGGGCAATAGTGATGTAGCCGCCCGGTTCTGCTTCGATGTATTTGCTTTCGTCCCAATCTACAGCCACGTCTTTGATGAACTGAAAAGCATCCATGTGCTTTTGATAGTTTTCTATAAGATCGGCAGCCATCTGCAAAGGACTGTACATCGTTACATATAGTGCCATCTGTTTGCACAAAGTGGTGTTTACTTGTCCGTGCGGGCGTTTGCCCAGGAATTCCAATTTTATGTCGAAAAGTCCCGGTGTATAGTCCATCGGGCCTCCTATTAGACGGGTGAAGGGAAGCAATGTCGTATGGAACGGCTTGTTTCCGCTGAACGCTTCGAATTCGTTGCCGCGTGCTGACTCGTTACCGATCAAATTGGGATAGGTGCGGCAAAGACCTGTTGGGCGTACGGCTTCGTGTGC